>NZ_DYYK01000179.1:0-33625 GCF_020741705.1 Bacteroides coprosuis | reverse complement strand
TCGGTTAGACTCATTTAATCTTTACACTTTCTTTATTCTAAAGCATAAAAAAAAGCGAAGATATCTTCGCTTTTTAAAATTATGGTGTTGGTTGATTACCACTTTTCTGGTAGTATCTCAATCCAATATCCGTCTGGATCAATAATAAAGTAGAGTCCCATTTCTTGGTTTTCAAAGCATACACAATCTAATTGTTTATGGTATTTGCGAACCTCATCATAATCTCCAGGAACTCTAAAGCATAAATGGCTTTCATTTTCTCCTAACTCGTAGGCTTCCTTATGGTCTCTAAGCCAAGTAAGCTCTAATAAAAAACCAGTCTTATTGTCCGTTAAGTATACAAGTTCGAAAGAACCATCCTTTGATTGTTTACGATGATGTTCTTTTAATCCTAGAGCTTTACCATAAAACTCTATACTTCTGTTTAAATCTGTTACATTGATATTGAAATGATCAAATCTAGCTTGTACATTCATGATATTTTAATATTAAAAGTATTACTTACTCCATACATCTATAATCTCACCTATATAGAATTTTTGGAGGGCCTTAGCTCCAAGTTCTTTTCTTAAACTTTGATCTACAATAGATTCAGGAGTGATAGATTGAGATAGAATTTTTTTGCATACTACTTTAAGGTTAGCCTTGTCTTTACTTGCATTATCTTTGCTATATAGGCTGATACTAAATGTATTGCTGTTTTCAAGAGCATCATATAATTCCGATCCAAAAGGAACAAATACACTTGCTATAGGCTTGCCAAATGCGTATCCAAATTCTATTGCATCAATAGGTATATTGTAATATTCCCCATCTTTGGTAATGGTGATGACTAGGTTACTATTTCCTGTTTGCTCATAAACATTTTTAGGTAAATTTATATCTGTGGAATTAATTGTAGCTGTAGTACCTGCAAATGTTGCCGCAGGAATAACTTTTTCTGCTGAACCAATATTTGTTGATGGCTTGTTTATTTCTACAGTTGTAGGTTTCATCTCTCTTTGACTAACAGCTGGATGAGGTGCTAATCCTATATTTTCTCTTGGAGCAATTTCGTAAAGAGCATTTGTCGCATCTTCAAAAAGTTCGTCAAAATAATCGATAGTTTTAACTCTCCACTTTGATAGACCTCTTACTAACTTAGTTTGCGATTTATTTAAGGCTTGTTTATCAGATATCATTTCCTCGGCTGTAAAGCGTTCGTTTTGACCATAGGTATATGATATTTTATCTACTTTGAGATTGCATTCTCCATCTTTCACTTGAGCAATAAACTGGTAGGTGACTGCTGTTTGATCTAATGATAGAAAAGCCGATTTAAAGACGATTGTGTCATTACCTAGTGCAACCAGAGTCCCTTCATCCATGTCTTTATAAACAACACGGCTCATTTGCGTGTTAAAACGTTTTTCCATCCACTTTTCTGCTTGATTAAAAATCTGTTCTTTCTTTGTGTTTGGAATATGTACGTTTTCTGTGAAAATAACTTTCCCGTCAATTTCAGGAACTGCTCCTGCTAAGTATTTCTCTTGTTCTCTTTGAGCGAAACTAGGAACTGCAACTCCTAGGAGTAAAATAAATGTGAGTAAATAATTCAAAGGTTTCATATTCTGTTTTTATTATAAGTCCAATTCAAAAGTTTGTCCCTTTTCTTTTATTTCAAGAAATTTAGCTCCGTTTTTTTGGGCTATAGCCTTGAATGCAGATGCTTCTTTATACTCATAGTCAAAATGCATAGGAGTAAAATACTTTGTACTTATTTTTTCTATAAATTGCTCTGCTCCTAAATAATAATCTTTTTGCATTCTAGGGTCTACAGGGAAAATAACTAAATCCATGACTTTATACTTTCTGTAAATCTCTGTTAGCTCTGCTAAGTAAAATTGTTCTGCTTCTAGGCTTTCCTCTTCAGATGCATCACTTTTCCAATGCCAGTTATTAAGATCTCCAGCATGGAATATTAATGATTTATTGATGTGGATAAGCATAGATATACCTTGATCGGTAGAGCCAAAAGCTTCAATACTTAATGTGTCATCTTCATAAGAATCTCCTTTATCTATAAATTCAGCATCTGTTTTCTTGCATAATCTATGATCTAAGATATCCTTAGAAAAAACGTATTGTATTTTGGGGTTCTTGTTTCTCCATTCTAAGATAAAGGGATTAAAGTGATCGGGGTGTGCATGAGTACTCAGTACATATATTTTTTTACCAGACTGTAAGAGTTTGTCATTTACAATACCTGTGTTTATTTTTTGATCACTAGAATCTTGAAAATAGTCTATAATCACAACCGTGTCATCTGTCTCAATAGCAAATCCGCTGTGAAATATATAATGAAGTTTCATAATTTAGTTTCTTTTGTATGTTGATACTATAAAGATAGAACAACTTTCCAACTTCTTAAGTTTACTTAAGGAGCAAGTCTATTTACTCCCCAGTTACCATTGGCTTGTTCTTCGTACAAAAAGCGATCATGAAGTCGGTTGGGCCTACCTTGCCAAAACTCTACTCGGGTTGGTCTTACGGCATAACCACCCCAATTACTTGGTCGCTCAATTTGTCTTCCGATCCACTTTGAAGATTCCATAACAAACTCTCTCATTAGTTTAAATCGGCTAGGAATAGGTTGGCTTTGCGGTGATATTCTTGCACCTATTTGACTTTTATAAGGACGAGAATGGAAGTACTCATCAGATATTTCAGGAGCTATTTTTTCGGCAAAGCCTTCTATATGCACTTGACGTTCTAGTTCATGCCATACAAAGCTTAAGGAAATAGCTGGATTGTTTTGGAGATGTCGCCCTTTTCTACTATTGTAATTGGTATAGAATACGAATTCCTCGTTTCTTAATTCTTTAAGTAAGACTGTGCGAGTAGCAGGGTGCCCTTCTGGAGAAACTGTGCCAACAAGCATTGCTGTAGGTTCATTTACATCTTGTTCCATAGCTTCTTGTAGCCACTGCTCAAATAATAAAAAAGGATTATCCGGGATGTTTTTCCCAGACAATCCTTTTTTTGTATACTCTTGCCTTACAGATCTTAAATTTAAATCCATAATTGACTTTATTTAAAAGTTAGTGCTATACCTTGTTATTTAGGATAGCATATCAGAGTATTATAGGGTAACTTCATTCACTAGCTCTTTTCCTTCTGAGAAATCTTTTATGTTTTGTAAAGTTGTATGTGATATGTTACTCAAAGCTTCTTTGGTAAAGAATGCTTGATGTGAGGTAACAATCACATTATTGAATGATAATAAACGAGCTAAAACGTCGTCATCAATAATACGATCTGATTTATCTTGGTAGAAATATTCTCCTTCTTCTTCATAAACATCAAGTCCTGCCCAACCCACTTTTTTGCTTTTTAAACCAGCAATTAGTGCATTTGTATTTATAAGTTGACCACGTCCTGTATTTATAATCATAACACCTTCCTTCATTTTACCTATTGAATAGTTATTAATCAGGTATTTAGTGTCATCTGTCAACGGACAGTGAAGAGATATAATATCTGCTTTTTGATATAATTCATCTAATGTAACATATTTAATGTCTTCTTGTTCAGCCCACTTAGTATCTGGGTACAAATCATAAGCTAATATATTTAGACCAAATCCTTTTAATATGTTAATTAGGATCTTTGCAATTTTGCCAGTTCCAATAATACCTGCAGTTTTGCCATGCATATCGAAACCCAATAGACCATTTAGAGAAAAGTTTCCATCTCTCGTTCTCCATGTAGCTCTTGGTATACGGCGATTAAGAGCTAGCATTAAAGCTACAGTATGTTCTGCTACAGCATAAGGAGAATAAGCAGGTACACGTACTACTTTAATACCAAATTTATCTGCAGCCTCTAGGTCTACATTGTTAAATCCTGCACAGCGTAGTGCAAGTAGTTTTACTCCGTTCTTTGCTAATTGCTCAATTACATTAGCATTAGCATTATCATTTACAAAAATACACACTACGTCACACCCTTGTGTCAATAGAATGTTGTTAATACTTAGGTTACCTTGATAAAAACGTAAGTCGTAGCCGTAGTCTTCATTGGCTTCTTTGAAAGATGTTTTATCGTATGGCTGAGAGCCAAAAAATGCGATTTTAATACCCATTTTACAATCTATAATTTTTTTACCTTAAAATATAATAAACGTCGCAAAGATAAGAATGTTTTACTTATATATAATATGAAAAGTGAATATTTATAAAATTGGTTAACTATAAAATGGTTGTAAATGAAATAGATTTGTAGTATTGTAGTTAAATTATGCACAAAATAATTGGTATTGTGCATTTTTCTTCTACCTTTGCCGGCTGTTAATCAATAAAAAGATTTTATGGTAAAGAAATTACTTCTGTTTAGTGCCTTGATTGTTGTTTCGTTTGCAACATTCGCAGGTGGTTTATTAACCAATACGAATCAGCATATCACTTATTTAAGATATTTGGCACGTCAATCATCTACCGAAATTGATGCTATTTATTATAATCCTGCTGGTACAGGCTTTTTAAAAGAAGGATGGAGTTTTTCGCTAAATGGTCAGAGTGCTTTTCAAACTCGTACTATACATTCTACTTTTGGAAATGAAAAATTTCCTGGGTTTGCAGGAAGTGTAGATAATAAAGGTAACTACACCAAAAAATTTAAAGGAGATGCTTCTGCTCCTATTATTCCAAGTCTCTTTGGCGCCTATAAAAATGGACATTGGACTTTCTCAGGAAGTTTCTCTGTAACAGGAGGTGGTGGAAAAGCTACTTTCGATGATGGCTTAGCTTCATTTGAATCCAATGTAGCACTTTTACCAAATCTATTATCAAAAGATTTTCCTGGTACTAGTAAGTATCGTTTAGATTCATATATGGAGGGATCTCAAATTATTTATGGACTTCAAATGGGTGCTGCTTACCAAATTAATGAAAACTGGTCTGTGTATGGTGGTGTGCGTATGAACTATGTAAGTAATGAGTATTATGGCTATGTACGTGATATTTCTGCTAATATTGGTGGGAAAGAAATGGTAGAAGTAGCTCCCTATATGAACTCTTTAGCTAAAGAAATGCTTTATACAGCAGGGTTTCTTCAAGCTCAAGGTAAGCTCGAAGAAGCAGAGCAATACAGACAGCTTTCTGCTAAAATAGAAAAGACAGCGGAAAGAGCTGGTGATCAAGAATTAGACTGTACTCAGTCTGGTTGGGGGGTAACTCCGATTATAGGTCTTCATTTTAGAAGTGGTAAATGGGATGCAGGTATTAAGTATGAAATGAATACTAAGTTGAATGTAGAAAATAAGACAAAACACGATACAACTGGAAAATTTAAGCATGGTGTGAATACCCCCAATGATATTCCTAGTGTCTTGACAGTAGGTGCAACTTATAGAATACTTCCTACATTAAGAGCTTCTGTGGGTTATAACCATTTCTTTGATACACATGCAAAAATGGCTGATAATAAACAAGATCATATTAAGCAAGGTACTAATGAGTATTTAGGTGGTGTAGAATGGGATATTTGTCGCTGGGCTCAAGTGAGTGGTGGTCTTCAACGTACTAAATATGGTGTAACTGATAATTATCAGTCTGATATGAGTTTTGCTGTTAGTTCAATGTCTTATGGCTTTGGTGCTGGCTTTATGTTAGCTGAAAATGTAAAACTAAACGTAGCCTATTTCTGGACTGATTATGGCAAACACACCAAAAATACAGACAATTATAATGGAACTAATCTTCCTGGAATGGATGTATTCTCAAGAACAAATAAAGTGTTTGGTGTCGGTTTAGACTTTTCGTTTTAGTATTAAATAATAGGTTTTTAGTTGAGGAAGATGAAGTTATATAAGTGATTTACTGCAATAAATCTCAAATAGCCCATCCGATTTTATTTTAAACCAGATAGCTTAAGGCTCTATTTACAGAAATGTGAGTAGAGCCTTTTTATAAAAAACTCTTAGAATCATTTATGGTGAAGTCATTATAAATATGTACTTTTGCAGTCCAATTTATAATAGTACGATGATTTTACTCCTTATTCTCACCTTACTATATAGGTAGTAAATATCCGTGTGCTTGGTAAACCACGTAAAAAACAAGATGTAATGAAGAAAAATGTATCCGTTTTATTCATGCTGCTCGGCATGATTTTTGTTGTGAGTTTAATTGCTTCCAACTTGTTAGAAACTAAAGTTATTGATCTTTTTGGTTTGAAAATAACTGGAGGGCTTCTTTTATTTCCTATATCTTATATCATAAATGACTGTATAGCTGAAGTTTGGGGATTTAAAAAAGCAAGACTTATTATTTGGTCTGGTTTTTTCTTAAACTTTTTTGTTGTGGCCATTGGTTATCTTACCACCATGTTGCCTGCTGCTGCAGAGTGGGATGGGGGTCCGCACTTTAATTTTATTTTTGGTTTAGCTCCTCGTATTGCATTAGCAAGTTTCCTTGCTTTTTTAGTAGGTTCTTTCTTGAATGCGTATGTCATGAGTAAGATGAAAATAGCTAGTGGAGGGAAAAACTTCTCTGCTCGTGCTATTTGGTCTACCATAGTGGGTGAAACTGCAGATTCATTGATTTTCTTTCCTATTGCATTTGGTGGACAGATGGGATGGTCATTGATTTTTAAATTGATGATCATTCAGATTTTCTTGAAATCATTCTATGAAGTATTAGTATTGCCGATTACTATTCGAGTAGTAAAATATATAAAGAAAGTAGAAGGTGTTGATGCTTATGATAGAGATATTTCTTTCAATGTATTTAAAATAAAAGATATCTAATTCATCAATCATCTATAAATTCATCAGAGTAACTAATAATGGGGTTGTATTTGTGCATAAATACAACCCTATTATTAGTTTATAGGTCCCTGACATGATATCATCTTAACACCGACATGATATCATCATGACACCGACATGTTAGTTTCATATCGGTAATACAAATTGCTCATATCCTCTTTATTCATGGTGGTACGGACCACCTTTTAATATATTTAAAGCTCGGTATAATTGTTCAATAAAAATAAGACGTATCATCTGATGTGAAAACGTCATTTTGGAGAGTGACATCTTTTCGTTGGCTAGTTTATAAACCTCTTGTGAAAACCCATACGGACCACCAATAATGAAGACGAGTCTTTTATTCACGGTCATCATCTTTTTTTCTATCCATTCGGCAAACTCTATTGATCTCATTTCTTTGCCGTGTTCATCGAGCAAAACAATGTAATCACTAGGAGACAGAGCTTTGCATATCATTTCTCCTTCTTTGGCTTTTTGTTGTTCGAAGGTGATATTCTTGGTGTTTTTTAGCTCTGGTATAACTTGCATATCAAAAGAGATATAGCGTTGTGTGCGTTGAGTGTAATCTTTGATTGCCTTTATAAAATGAGATTCAACTGTGCGACCTACTACTAATAAGGTAACTTTCATCTTTGATTGTTTTGGATTGAAAAACGAATTGATTTCCAAAATTAGGGCTTTTTTATTGTTTATTACAAGTTTTCCTTAACTTTGCCATATTACAAACCTATATAACTATGAAATTAAAAGTCTTTCTGTGGTTAATAATTTGTAGTCTTTCTACACATCTTGTGGCTCAAAACGTGAATGATGATATTGTAAAAGCTTTTGAGCAAGGGCAAGCATCCTTGCTAACTAACCACTTGAGTGAGGAGGTTTCTACTTGTATTCTTAATCAGCAATCTAGAGTAAAGAAACAGGAAGCTGTCGAAAAAATTGCCGATTTTTTTAAGACTATTCAAATTCAATCTTTTAAAATAAAGCATACTAGTGTGCGTGATGAATCAGGCTATATCATTGGTTCATTACAATCTACTAAAGATAAATATCGTGTAAACTGTTTCTTCAAAAAAGAAAACAATAACTTTTTTATTCATCAAATAAGAATAGATAAAGCAAATGAGTAAGATATTAGAAAAACAAGAATTGATCGATAGATTAATTGACCTTGCTTTCGCTGAAGATATAGGCGATGGAGACCATACTACATTGTCTAGTATTCCTGAAACTGCAATGGGCAAATCGAAACTTCTAATCAAAGAAGAAGGAGTACTTGCAGGAATTGAAATGGCTAAAGAAATATTTAATCGTTTCGACTCATCCTTAAAAGTTGAAGTCTTTATACAAGATGGTTCTCATGTAAAACCAGGTGATGTAGCTATGCTTGTAGAAGGGAAAATTCAGTCTTTACTACAAACAGAACGTTTGATGTTGAATGTTATGCAACGAATGAGTGGTATAGCTACAATGACAAATAAGTATGTTCAAGCATTAAAAGGAACCAAGACAAGAGTCCTTGATACTCGTAAAACTACTCCAGGGCTTCGTATGATTGAAAAAGAAGCCGTTAAAATTGGAGGTGGCGTAAACCATCGCATAGGCTTATTTGATATGATTTTATTAAAAGACAATCATGTTGACTTTGCAGGAGGTATTGACAAGGCTATTCTTGGAGCCAAAAAATACTGTAAAGAGAATAATAAGGATTTAAAGATCGAAATTGAAGTGAGAAACTTTGATGAATTAAACCAAGTGTTAGAGCTTGGTGGAGTAGATCGAATTATGCTCGATAATTTTACTCCTGCAGACACTAAAAAAGCAGTTGACATAATTGCTGGTCGTGTGGAAACAGAATCTTCGGGTGGTATTACTTTTGAAACATTAAGAGATTATGCCGAGTGTGGTGTGGATTTTATATCGGTAGGAGCTTTAACACACTCAGTGAAAGGTCTAGATATGAGCTTTAAAGCTTGCTAATTTAGAAAAAGAATAAATAGATTACTCTTCCTCGTTATTTTATTTGTTAAAATAGCAAGGAAGAGTTTTTTTTAACTTATATTTGTATTCAGTTGAATAATAAGGGTAAAACTTAGATAAAAAAGGTGTTTTAGTTATAAAATGCTATTTATAAAGGGCATATTGAGACAATGAGCAAATTGGTAAGAATGGTATTATTCATGGTGCTTCTATGTACTTTGGGTAGTTGTGGAAGTAATAATACACTGGATTTCGATAATCCAGATGTCGACCTATTTGTTAAACAATTGAAAGCGGGTACTTATCAAACACAGAGCCCAGAAGGCTTTGTAGAGGTGCCCAATTTTAAGTCGGAAGATATCCCTAAATTATTATCTTATTCTACTGATCTTACTCTTATTCAATCTTTTCCCTTGCCTCCTATATCTCCTTATGTAGGTGGTGAAATTCGCTTAGGCGAATGTATGTTGTGGATCGTAGAATCTATTCGTATAGGTGATTATGCTTCCTTAGGCTGTCACTTAATCAGAGTCAATGCAGATAATTATGAAGCTCAATATTTCTTAACTGATGAAGAAGTAATTGATGCCTCTGTTCATTATAAACGATGGTGGGAGAACAGATCTTATCCTAAGACTCGGTGGTCTATTGATCCATGCTTTGATGACCCTCTCTGTGGAACAGGTTACCAGTGGTGGTAAAAGCAGGTTCTAAGCGAACTAAATGTTCTTAGGTGTTGTTCTTTTCATAGCTAAAATGAATGACATGAATAAAATTACATCTCTTTTTGGAATTGAATACCCTATAATACAAGCGGGTATGGTATGGTGTAGCGGATGGCGTTTGGCCTCTGCTGTAAGTAATGCTGGTGGGTTAGGATTATTGGGCGCTGGCTCAATGTATCCTGATGTACTACGAGAACACATTCGTAAATGCAAAGAAGCAACTTCAAAACCTTTTGGTGTTAACGTGCCTTTAATGTATCCTCAATTGGAGGAAATAATGAATATTATTGCTGAAGAAAAAGTTCCAATCGTTTTTACTTCAGCAGGAAACCCGAAACTATGGACTTCATGGTTGAAAGAGCGAGGAATAAAAGTAGTTCATGTAGTATCTTCTTCTAAATTTGCAAAGAAAAGTGAAGAAGCAGGAGTTGATGCTATAGTGGCTGAAGGCTTTGAAGCAGGCGGACACAATGGGCGTGAGGAAACTACTACACTTTGCCTTATTCCACAAGTAAGAGCTGTAACCGAATTGCCGTTAATAGCTGCAGGTGGTATTGCCACAGGAGAAGCCATTTTAGCGATGCAAACCTTAGGTGCTGATGGAGTACAAATAGGTACACGTTTTGCCCTAACTCAAGAAAGCTCTGCTCATGATAAGTTTAAAGAGATGTGTGTGAATCTTAAAGAAGGAGATACCAAACTCCATCTTAAGCAAATTGCACCAACTCGTTTGGCTAAAAATGATTTTCGTGATCGAGTGGAAGAACTTGAAAACCAAGGAGCATCTGTAGAAGAACTAAGAGAACTCTTGGGAAGAGGAAGAGCCAAAAAAGGTATTTTTGAAGGTGAACTCGATGAAGGAGAAATTGAAATTGGTCAAATTGCTTCTTTATGTGGAGAATCAAAAAGTGTAGAAGAAGTGATGAAAGATCTGATCTCTTCTCATGCAGCAGCTTTAAAGAAAAATTACGCTTGGTAATTTAAGAATAAAACTATTGCTATAAAATAGCATTACTTACTGGGATTAGCGAGTATTAGATTTCACATTTCAATCGGAATAATCTATTTTTGTAGCTATCGTAAAAATAAGATGAAATGCTGAAAAAATACATTATAGCTTTATTCCTTTTACTATCTATAAATAGTATAGCTCAAGATATAAATCGAAAGGGGTTTGGTACTCCTTTCGATTTTCCTTTATATTTAAGTGGTAATTTTGGAGAATTGAGAAGTAACCACTTTCATGGAGGGTTGGATTTTAAAACACAACATCAATCGGGAAAAAAACTATTAGCTTTAGCCGATGGGTATATTTCTAGAGTGAGAGTAACACACGGTTCTGGTTATGTACTTCATACCGTATATGAGAATGGGTTTTCTACTATAAGTCGCCACTTAATGGGCTTTGTTTCTCCTATAGCAGAGCTTGTGGATTCTATTCAATATGCTAACCAGAGCTGGGAAATGGACTTAAACTTTAATCCTGGCGAACATCCCATCAAAAAAGGAGAACAAGTAGCTTGGAGTGGAAATATGGGTTATTCCTTTGCTCCACACCTGCATCTAGATGTGTTTGAAAATGCATCAGGAGATCAAATTGATCCCTTACCTTTTTTCTCAACTCGATTAAAAGATACCACAGCTCCTAAAGCCAAAGGCTTTATGTTGTTTCCTCAATTGGGAAAGGGAGTAATCAATCATTCCACTCAAATATCCACCACAGCTATACAAGACAATCAAACTATTTCTGCCTGGGGACTAGTAGGTGTTGGTATTAAAGCCTTCGATTACATGGATGGGGTAAGCAATAATTATGGTGTAAAGCATTTACAACTCTATGTTGATGGTGAACTTACCTTTGAAAGTAATGTGGATCGGTTTGCAGACGATGAGAGTCGTTACATTAACTCTTGGACTTATAAGAATTATATGAAAACCTTTATTGAGCCAGGGAATAAGTTGCGTATGCTGAAAGCACATAATGAAACAAGAGGCTTATTAAACATTGATAAAGAGCGTATTTATCAGTTGCGATTTGTATTGACTGATTATTACGGCAATAAATCGACCTACTTCTTAGCTCTTCGTGGAGAAAAGCAGACCATCTATCAGCCTCAACTAAAGACTATTGATTATTTAGCTTGGAATAAGGCGAATATCATCAGCCGACCAGGAATGAATCTTTTTATCCCTGCTGAATATTTGTATGATTCCGTTTATCTTGATTTCAAGATTTTAGCTCAAACTCCCTCTTCTGCTTCATTTACCTACCAACTTTGTGATTTAGATACTTATATTCCACTGCACCGTTCGGCAGATTTAATTTTGCGAGTTATACCTCGTGAGGGGTTGAATGTAGATCAATTGTATGTTGCACGACTTCGTAAAAATAACAAATGGAGTAGTGTAGGGGGCAAATATAAGGAAGGATTTATGCATGCGAAGATAAGTGAACTAGGAACCTATGCTGTATTAATAGATTCTATCCCGCCTATAGTTACTGCTCAAGCAAAGGAGAGATGGGCTAAAAATGGAGAAGTAGTTTTTTCTGCTAAAGATAAAGAATCGGGAATCGCTTCCTATCGAGGCACTATTGATGGAGAATATGCCCTCTTTTACTTAGATATTATGCCCGATAAAATTCGTTATAAGCTAGATTCTAAGAGATTGCAAAAAGGAAAGAGACATAAAGTTCAATTAGAGGTGGTAGATAACAGTAAAAATCGTACATTTATTGAAGAAGAATTTTTCTGGTAATTATTTTGAAAAAACACTATTAATATGAAAAAGTTTTATTTGACGACAGCGGTCCTATTTGCTGTGATTATTAGTTCGCTGGCTTGCACTAACCTTATCGTTGGTAAAAAAGCCTCTGCTGATGGTTCTACAATTGTATCTTATTCAGCAGACTCTTATGGCATGTTTGGTGACTTATATCATTCTCCTGCAGCAAAGTATGAGAAAGGTGCTAAACTAGACATTTACAATTGGGAAGATAATAGATTTATGGGAACCATTGATCAAGCCCGTGAAACCTACAATGTAATAGGTAATATTAACGAATACCAGGTTACTATTGCTGAAACTACATTTGGTGGTCGCCCAGAACTTGAAGATACTACAGGAATCATTGATTATGGTAGCTTAATCCGTTTGGGTTTACAGCGATCAAAATCTGCAAAAGAAGCTATCAAAGTGATGACTAGCTTAGTTCAAGAGTATGGTTATGCTAGTGGAGGGGAGTCTTTTACTATTGCCGATCCAAATGAGATATGGATTATGGAAATGATGGGTAAAGGTCCCGGTATCAAAGGTGCTGTTTGGGTAGCTGTACGTGTACCAGATGATTGCATCTCAGCTCATGCTAATCAATCTCGTATCCACTCTTTTGATATGAATGATAAGAACAATTGTATGTACTCTCCTGATGTTATATCTTTTGCTCGTGAAAAAGGTTACTTTGATGGAGTAAACAAGGATTTTAGCTTCTCAAAGGCATACAATCCTCTGGATTTTGGTGGTCGTCGCTTCTGTGAAGCTCGTGTATGGAGCTATTTCAATATGTTCACTGATCAAGGCGAGAACTTCTTACCTTATATCTTGGGTGATACAGATGAGCCGATGCCTCTTTTTATCAAACCTAATAAAAAAGTATCTGTACAAGATGTTAGAGATGCTATGAGAGATCATTATGAAGGTACTCAGCTAGATATTAGCCAAGATTTTGGTGCTGGAGCCTATAATACTCCTTATCGTCTGTCTCCACTAACCTTTAAATATGAAGGAGAAGAGTATTTCAATGAACGTCCAATTTCTACTCAACAGAGTGCATGGGTATTTGTTTCTCAGATGCGTTCAACTTTACCTAATGCTATTGGCGGTGTTTTCTGGTTCGGATTAGATGATGCAAATATGACTGTCTTTACTCCAGTTTATTGCTCAGCAACAGAAGTTCCTGATAGCTATGCTGCTAATGGTGCAGATTATGTTACATTCTCTTGGGATAGTGCTTTCTGGATTTACCAATGGGTATCTAATATGGTTTACCCTCGCTATGGTTTAATGATTAATGATCTTCGTAAAGTTCAAAACGAATTAGAAACTTATTATGAACAGAATCAAGCTGGTGTTGAGAAAGTCGCATCAGATCTTTATGCTAAAAACCCAGAAGAAGCTGTAAAATTCTTGACATCTTATACCAAGATAGCAGGTCAACAAGCTTTTGAATCTTGGAAAAAATTAGGTGAATACTTAATCGTAAAATACAACGATGGAGTAGTAACTAAAACAAATAAAGACGGTTCTTTTGAAAGAAATAAAATAGGAGAACCTACAGGCGTTGTGCGCCCAGGATACACAGAAAAGTTCTTGAAAGACTATATTGAACAAACAGGAGAACGCTATAAAGTTAAATAAACGTTATTCTGTGAGCATATTTACATCCTATTTGTTATTGAATAGGGTGTATATGCATAAACTATTCTTTTTTATAGGTGTCGTGGTAAGAATAGTTTATATTTGTACTCCTCAATATTATTGAGTTTATTAACAACTAAAGATACTAATTAGAATGAAAAACGAAGAACTTTTAAAATCTGTAGTTGAAAAAGCTAATCAATGGCTTACTCCTGCATATAATGAAGAAACTCAAGCAGAAATTCGTAGAATGCTTGATAGTGAAGATAAAACAGAACTAATTGAATCTTTCTACAAAGATTTAGAGTTCGGTACTGGTGGTCTTCGTGGTATAATGGGTGCTGGTAGCAACCGAATGAATATCTATACCGTGGGTGGTGCAACCCAAGGTTTATCGAATTACTTAAATAAGCAGTTTAAAGATTTGAAGCAAATAGCAGTTGTCGTAGGTCATGATTGCCGTAACAATAGCCGTAAGTTTGCTGAGATTTCTGCAAATATCTTTTCTGCAAATGGAATAAAAGTCTATCTATTTGAAGACTTACGTCCAACTCCAGAAACATCTTTTGCCATTCGTCACTTAAGTTGTCAAAGTGGTATTATGATTACTGCTTCTCACAACCCAAAAGAATACAATGGTTATAAAGCATATTGGGAAGATGGAGCGCAAGTTCTTTCTCCAAATGATCATGGTATTATTGCTGAGGTAGAAAAAGTAAAAGCAGAGGATATCAAGTTTGAAGGTAAACCAGAGTTAATCCAAATTATTGGTAAAGATATTGATAAGGTATTTTTAGATGCTGTTCAGACTGTATCTTTAAACCCGGATGTTATTGCTCGTCATAGAGATATGAAGATTGTTTATACTCCAATCCACGGTACTGGTATTACTCTTATACCACAAGCTCTTAAGATGTGGGGTTTCAATAATATCATTGATGTTCCTGAACAAAATGTAATTAGTGGTAATTTCCCTACTGTGGTTTCTCCAAACCCAGAAGAACCAGCTGCTCTTACAATGGCTGTAGAAAAAGCGAAAGCAACGAATGCCGACCTAGTGATGGCTAGTGATCCTGATGCAGACCGTATTGGTATAGCTGTTAAAAATGATAAGGGAGAATGGATTTTGGTGAATGGTAACCAGATCTGCATGATTTTCTTGTATTATATTTTGACTCAGTATAAGGCTCTAGGCAAATTGAAAGGGAATGAGTTTGTAGTTAAAACAATTGTTACTACTGAGCTTATCAAAAGAATTGCTGATTCTGTGAACGTAGAATTAATTGATTGTTACACAGGATTCAAATGGGTAGCTCGTGAAATACGTGAGCTAGAAGGAAAGAAAAAATATATTGGTGGTGGTGAAGAAAGCTTTGGTTTCTTAGCTGCTGACTTTATTCGTGATAAAGACTCTGTTTCTGCTTGCTGCTTGATGAGCGAAATTGCTGCTTGGGCAAAAGATAATGGTAAGTCTCTATATGAAATGCTTCAAGATATATATCTAGAATATGGTTTCTCTAAAGAAAGAGTAATCAGTGTAGTTCGTAAGGGTAAAACTGGTGCTGAAGAAATTAAGGCAATGATGACTAATTACAGAAACAACCCTCCTAAAACATTGGCTGGTTCAGAAGTAGTTCGTATCAAAGACTTTCAATCATTAGAAGAAAAGGACATTAAGACAGGCAAGGTTACTAAATTAGATATGCCTGACACTTCAAATGTGCTTCAGTTCTTTACAGCAGATGGTTCAAAAGCGTCTGTTCGTCCTTCAGGTACAGAACCTAAGATTAAGTTCTACATTGAAGTAATGGGAGATATGAAGTCTAGAGCAGATTATGATGAAGTTAATAAATTAGCAGATGCTAAAGTTGACTTTGTTTGCAAAGATTTAGGTATCTAATTTTCTGCTATAACATATTATAAAAAAAGACTCAGCTTAGTTGAGTCTTTTTTTTGTCTATATATTTGATTTAAGTTGTCTAATTATTGGAAATATTTACCTGAACTCTATTTACCTGAATAGCATAATAAAAATGCGGCATAGCATATATAATAAATAGTGATGAAACTATAAACTTACTAGATGCTATTATAGGATTTACAATAAGTGTAGTAGAAAGAGCTAATCCTGCTATTGCGCAGACTAGTATGATTATCCAATTGACAAACTTTCTATTCTTGATAACTGATATAATGGTAAGCATAATAAAGAATTGGACAAAACCCCATATTGCCAGGTAGAAACTTAAAATATTCCACTGTGTACACTCCTTCGATGTCATAACCAATCCGATGATAATTCCAAATATAGCAGCAGCTATACCCCAGCTCCATTCGTAAACATCAGTTCTTGTTACACGCATATATACATAATGAAGTACTCCGATCAGAATAATGCTCAGTATAAAGAATAAATGGCCAGATGTTAGTGCTGCTGTTGGTGCAAATAAAGCCCATAACCCAGTTAGTAGTGAAACACCTCCTAGGGCAAATAATGCCCACGAGTGTGCTACAGAGTTTTTAAACTCTCTTTGTTTAATTCTAGTGGTTCTCATAATTAAGGCATTTTATTAAAGTTAATACCTCAATAAACAAAGAATTTCTGATATAAATCTCATTCAAAATGAATTATATTAGTCATAAAATGTTGATACATAATAAAATATCCCAACATGGGTTGTCGGGATATTTTTACTGATTATTATTGAGTTAGCTTATTTAAAGCTGAAGATTTCATGTCTTTCTCTTTTCTTCTTTAACCAATCTTACACTCATATTTGGGTAGTGTTTACTCCGTTCTTATTAGTTCCATTAATAGAGATTTAATAATGGAGTATTCTAGTAGCTTAAAAAGGTATGGATAAGATTATTTCATGATGGAAACTAGTGGATACACTGCTTCAACATAATCATATCCTTAAGTTGATGCCCATTTTCTATGATAGGAGCTTTATAGTTGTCTATATAAAAGTCAGCTCTAACGCCATAAGGTTTAAATCCTATACGGCTATAAAAAGCAAAGGCATCCATACTATAATCGCCTGTACCAACAATGAGTTTTTTATACCCCTTTTCTTTGCCAAGAGTAAAGGCATAATCAATTAATTGCTTTCCTATACCTTGTTTTTGAAAAGGTGTATCTATAGCTAAATTCTTTATTTCTAAGAGGTTTTTACTTATCTCATAAAGAGCCATAACACCTATAGGATGGTTACTCTCACTAGAGCGTATTACCACTATTGTACATTGGTGAATATACTTTTCTATGGCTTCCATAGTTTCATCTGCAAGTAATAGCAAATTGTATGGAATTGTGTCTGAGTTTGAAAGAATTTCTATTTCGTACTTCATAGCTTGAGAAATTGAAAAACTTTAAACTTAATAATTTAAATGAGAATAGGCAATTATTTTATGTCTTTTATTGCTGAAAATATATTTCTTAGATAATTAAGAATTAGAAAAAAGAAGTATTACCTTTGTAATCAGTATTAACGAATAAATGCTTCAATGAGAATATAAGAAACCCTCCATACTTCATGGGTTTTATTTCAATCTAAATTGAGATAGGTAGGCCAATAAATCCACATTGGTTCTGCTCTTTCATTCTAGCAAATTCTCCTTATTTATAATTTTCGGATTTCTATTTTAAGCAATTAGTCTATTCTAGTTGTTGATGTATAGGTTGAATCTATGGAATAAAGCCCGTTTATAATCATATTATTAATCGTTTTAAATTGGCTTGTTTATGAGTATAATTCTTCAAAATATAAGTTTCCAACACCCTGACGGGGATATTTTATTTACTGATTTATCTTTTTCTATTGAAGAAGGCGATAAAGTTGCTTTGATAGGAGATAATGGAACAGGAAAATCAACTCTCTTAAAATTAATTAGTGGTGAAATACCTATTCAAAGTGGCTCTGTTTATAGAGAGGTTGATGCCTATGTAGTACCCCAAAATATAGATGAATTCAGTTCGTTGACAGTAGCAGAAGCCTTGAAGGTTGATGCTAAAATTATTGCGTTACACCAAATCCTAGCAGGGAATGTAGAGCCTGCATACATGGAACTTTTGGGTGATGATTGGGATATTGAAGAGCGGGTAATTAAAGCTTTGCATCAGTGGGGTTTAGACTCTATTCGGTTAGAGCAAACCCTTTCTACTTTAAGCGGGGGAGAACGTGTGAAAGTATTCCTCTCTGGTTTGACACTCCATCAACCTCAACTTGTGTTGATGGATGAACCTACTAATCATCTTGACTATGTTTCTAAAGACTTATTATATAGCTGGATAGAAAAGACCAGTGCAATAGTCTTAATAGTTAGCCACGATAGGGAACTACTTGATCTCCTATCCGGTATCTATGAATTGTCTAGCCTGGGTATAAAGTATTATTCTGGAAATTACACAGAATATAAAGAACAAAAAGAGATTGAGCTGAATGCTATTGAAAATGCATTGAAAGGCAAAGAGGTAGAAAGAAAAGTTGCTCTAAAGAAGCAGCAGAAAGTTGCTGAACGCCGACAAAAGTTGGATAATCGAGGTAAAGATTTGAGTATAAAAAAAGGAATTGGGAAAATGGGACTTGATACCCGTCAAGATCGTGCTGAAAAAACGAGTGCACGTTATAAATCCACTCAGGGAGATAGAGTTAATGCTTTGTCGGGTGATATTCAGTCTATCAAAGATAAGATAGCCCAGCATTCTGTTTTGAAGCTTCATATAGAATCCTCCGACTTGCATGATAATAAAATTTTAGTTGAGGCCAAAGGGTTGAATTTTGAATATGTGAAAGAGAAACCTTTGTGGAAAGAGACTTTGAACTTCCTAATACGTAGTGGTGAGCGAGTATTATTGAGGGGCATTAATGGTTCTGGTAAGACAACTTTGCTCAATTTAATAACTGGATCTGTGAAGCCTACCATCGGGAAGCTTGATGTTGCTCCTCTAAATTGGATGTACTTAGACCAAGATTATTTATTACTCAATCCGAGTTGGACTGTTTACGAACAGGCACAAAACTTTAATTCTAAAATGCCCGAGCATGAAGTAAAATGTATGTTGCATCGATCTCAATTATCAGAGAGTTTTTGGGACAAGCCTTGTTCTAGTTTGAGTGGTGGTGAGAAGATGAAATTGAGTTTATGTAGTTTGTTAATATCATCAGTTGCTCCAGATCTTTTAATATTGGATGAACCAACTAATAATATAGATATACATAGTATTGAAATTTTAACTGAAACTGTGCGTAATTATGCAGGTTCCATTTTACTAGTATCGCACGATGATGTTTTTATCCAAGAAGTTGGAATTGATTATGAATTGGAATTAAAGTAAGAACTTATTGAATGTCAGTTATTTTGTATGTATAGGTGGTTAATCTTATTGACAAAAAATATATTTTGGCACAAAAGGGTAATATTTATCTATTAAAGTAAATAAATATACAGTAAAGATGTATTAATCCATAATAAATTGCTTTATTAGCATATTCAAATGACAGGATATGAGTTTTACTTTTGTAAAAATATAAGAAGAACTCTGTATTCGATACTTAGGCTCAAATACGAATTGCATAATACTAATAATAATCTGTTTACTAGTTTAATAGGGATTTTTACAAGAAAGGTAAATATATTTAGGACAAAGGAGTAATATCTACTTCATGATGAAGAAAGATAGATATCAAGCAATGAAAACTCCAAAACGGATAGGGTGAGGTTGGAAACAGCTTCACCCTTTTTTTATTTCATGTAAAAATAAAAAAGAAGATAGAGAAGAGTAATAACAAGAGTTAGTTTTATATCCCAAGAATTAAGTTCTTTAATTCTTGCATAGATGAAGAGGATAAAAGAAACCATAAGTGCAAATAGTCCTACTTTACTTACAAGAATCTGTGTGGCTGTCAAGGATAAAATACCTATTGTAAGGATAGCTACTCCCTGAATGATCATAATCGTTTTCCAATCTTTCATTTTCTTAGTATTTTTAGATATCTCTATTTATTTACCCCACTGTTGAGCTTTATCAATAAATTTTTGCACATCGTTTATTAATTTGCTTGTATGGTAGCCATCGGCAACAGCATGGTTTACAAAGACAGCGAAGGGTATGAAGAATCTATCGTCTTTTTTATAGTATTTGCCAAAGCGAATAAGAGGGAAAAGGAAATCGGATTCTTCGTAGGTATCTTGAGCAAAAGATGAAAAGCTAAGCCAAGGAATGGAAGATACGGAACAAAAGTTCTTAGGTTGATTGGGCTTTGCTTTAATCCCTTTCACCTCTTTATAGGTATTTAAATCATTGACTACGTTGGAATAGAATGTGTTAAAATCCTCATTGTAATCACTCCAAACATCCGAAAAAGTTTTATCATCTTCGTGAAATAGGGTATAAGCTGGCACAACAAAGTTCCAATAACCTAATTGTTTATCTTGATTGTATGCCATACGAAATTCTTTATTTTCATTTACTGCACGCATAATGGCGTATAAAAATGTAGGAAAGAACTTTAAGGATTTCTGCTCTTTCAGTATGATAATAGGGGTTATATCTAGCTGGGCAGTGAGTGTGTATTTGCATTTTATTTTATTGATATAATAATAAAAATACTCACTCCTTTCCCAAGTTTCAAAGTCTATTTGATTGAATTTTGCTACCATTGCTTTGCTCTATTTTAAAAATCTACGTTCGTTTTGGCATAGATACTAAAACTAAGATAGAAAAGATTGATAAAGAATTAAAATGAATTCTTTATTTTTTAATCTACTTTAGTTGTCAAAACTACAAAAAGAGTCTTTTATGGATTAGCCTTAATCTGCAATTGAGGTATTCAAAAGAACTATCCAGATGTCAATTTACGGAGTAAATAAGAATTTGTTTATCTATATCAGTATAAGATAGATACCTCTATCCTAATAATACGATGACACCGACATGATGATGACATGTCGGTGTCATCGTATCTTCATATCGGTGTCAAAATATTAATCTATTTCTTTAAGTGCACTACTCAAAATGATAATTAGTATAAAAGAATATAGAATAGCTAAAGTGAAAGGATATTTACGCTAAGGAATTGGATAATAAGAATAATTAGCTATTAGTTTAAAGAAAAAAGGTAAGAAATGTATTCTAGATTAGTTTCGGCGATAGCCATAAGAAGAACGTCACAAAAGATATAAGATCGTTTATTCCTGGATGTTGAGTGTTTTTTACTTAAATAGACATAAGGTATTAACAGAACTTTTGATATCTAATAAAAATAATGTTACTTTGTCAATAGCTTTATAATACTGTGTATATACGCTTTTGTGCGTGGGAGATAGTCTAGTAAGAAACATAGAAAAACATAAATCATTTAAAAAGAATAGAGTTATATGAAGATGGTAAGAAAGATAATGCACGTTGGTGTATTAGCGGGCTTGCTTTTGGGTGGATTGACAGCCTGTAATCAGTCTACTCCTGTAGCAGAAGTGCCCAATTTAACACAGTATGTAGATCCTTATATTGGGTCAGGTGACCACGGGCACGTTTTTGTAGGAGCAAATGTTCCTTACGGAATGGTTCAACTCGGACCAACCAATATTCACACAGGTTGGGATTGGGTTTCGGGATATCACTATTCAGATTCAACTATTTTCGGTTTTTCACACCTTCACTTAAGCGGTACAGGTATTGGCGATTTGCTAGATATCTTAGTTATGCCTACTACAGGTAGCCCTAAGTTAGCTAAGGGTGATGATTCTGGTTATGATTCAGGAATGTACTCTTTATTTAATAGAAAGAATGAAGTAGTAAAAGCTGGTTATTATGGTGTAAAACTAGATCGTTATAATATTGGTGTAGAATTAGCAGCCACAGAAAGAGTAGGTTTCCATAAATATACTTTCCCTAAAGCTGATGATGCTGCTGTTGTAATCAACTTGGCAGATGCCCTAAACTGGGACGAATCATTAGAAGGTTATTTGGTTCAAGAAGATGAAACTACAGTTTCTGGCTATAGATACTCAAAAGGTTGGGCAGCCGATCAAAAAGTATTCTTCACTGCTAAATTCTCTAAACCACTTAAGGGCTTCGAACTTTATGAAGGAGAAACTTTAGCAGAAGGAAAGAAAGGTCTTACTGCAAAACTAGTATATGGTAGAGCTTTATTTGATACTGAAGAAAATGAAGATATTTATCTTAAACTAGCTGTATCTCCTGTAAGCATTGAAAATGCAAAATTGAATATGGAAGAAGAACTTCCAGAATGGGATTTTAATGCTACAGTAACGGATGCCGATGTGAAATGGAATAATGAGCTACAGAAAGCAATAATCGAATCTACAGATCAATCTGTTCTTCGTAATTTCTACACAGCACACTATCATACTATGATTGCTCCATCTTTATTCTGTGATGTAAACAACGATTATAGAGGTGCAGATGGCAAAAATTACAATAATGAAATCTTTAAGGCTCATACTACATTCTCTTTATGGGATACTTATAGAGCAGCACATCCTTTGATGACTATTATTCACCCAGAGCAAGTGCCTGATATGATTAATAGTATGTTGTATATCTTCAAGGAACAAGGAAAACTTCCTGTATGGCATTTAGTAGGCAATGAAACCGATTGTATGGTTGGTAATCCTGGTATTCCAGTAGTTGCAGATGCTTACTTAAAAGGTTTCGAAGGCTTTGATAGAGATTTGGCTTATCAAGCACTTAAAGAATCAGCATTGCAAGATGATAGAGGTTTAGATCAATATAAAGTATTCGGATATATCCCTTATGATAAAGCAAGTGAGTCTGTAGCTTCAGGTCTAGAGTATGCATTAGCCGATTGGGCTGTTGCTCAAGTAGCAAAAGAAAGAGGCGAAACAGAAGATTATGAGTATTTCTTAAATAGAAGTAATTCTTTTAAATCCTATTTCGATAAGAGTATTGGTTTTATGAGAGGGATTGATTCTAAAGGAAACTTCAGACCAGGTGAGTTAGATCCATATCACTCTAAACATAGAGAAGATGACTATACAGAAGGAAATGCATGGCACTACAGATGGCTTGTTCCTCAAAATGTAAATGGTCTAGTAGATCTTATGGGTGGAGAAGATGTGTTTATTCAAAATCTAGATACTTTGTTTTTATTAAGTACAGAATTGAGTGGTGATGCATCTCCAGATATCTCAGGTTTAATTGGACAATATGTTCAAGGTAACGAACCAAGCCACCATATCCTTTATATGTATCCATACGTAGGACAACAATGGAAAACAGCTCAAAGAGTAAGAGAAGTATTAACCACTCTTTATTTTGATGCTCCTGCAGGTTTATCAGGAAACGAAGACTGTGGTCAAATGTCAGCTTGGTATATGCTTTCAGCTCTAGGTTTCTATCAAGTAGAGCCTGCTGGTGGAAGATACATCTTTGGTAGCCCTATCGTTGATAAAGCTACATTGAATGTAGGTAATGGTAATGTATTTACTATTCTTGCAAATAATAACAGTAAAGAAAATATTTATATTCAAAGTGTAACCTTGAATGGTCAGCCTTATACGAAATCGTTTATTGAATTTGATGATATCGCTGCGGGTGGAGAATTAGTCTTTGAAATGGGTAATACACCATCACAATTTGGTGTGAATCTAGAAGACAGACCCGTATCTGTACAATAAAGTTCAAAATTGTAATATAAATGAAGTGGGTGATAGTTTTCTATCATCCACTTTTTTTATGTATTGATTGCCTTTCTATGATAGATTATTTTAAGAATAAATTATCTTTAGCAGTCAACTTAATATTAGATAATATGGATATACAACCTCGTTGGGTTCTTAAATCTTTCGCTGAATTAACTACTGAAGAATTATACCAAATACTTCAAAAAAGGCAAGATGTCTTTATCTTAGAACAAAATTGTCACTATCCCGATTTAGATGATAAAGACAGACAAACCCTGCATCTACTAGGGTATGTAGAGAATAAATTAATAGCCTATGCTCGTCTCTTTCCCAGTGGAATGCTGTTTGAGTATCAAGCTTCTTTTGGAAGAGTATTGGTCGTTAAAGATTCACGAAGATTAAAACTTGGAAAGAAGTTAGTTCAAGAAATTATTCGTGTTTTAGAACACGATTTAAAGGAGAAAGAAATTAAAATTGAAGCTCAGCTTTATCTCCAAAAGTTTTATGAAGAATTCGGCTTTATAGCAGAAGGTAAGGTGTTTTTAGATGCTGGCATTGATCACATAATGATGTCAAAGATAATTTAATATTTAAGTCTATTTTTTCTGCTTCAAAAGAACTATTTTATATAATATATGTTATATTAGTATTGTATGTAGCTGTTATATAGTAGTATATATAATAAGATGACAGTTATATAAAAGTATACATTTTAGTATATATCCTATACTTATGTATGAATAATTGAATTAATAAAATAGATAATATGAAATCGTTTTTACGGCATATACCTGTTCAGTTTATAGTTCCTTTATTTATAGTAGCTGGATTAATTTTCGGTTTAGGGGGATATACACTTTATATGTCTAGAGCCCATTCATATCTTTCAGATGATCCAGAAGCTTGTATCAATTGTCATATTATGACCCCTTATTATCAATCTTGGGATCATAGCTCTCATGGGCGCTGGGCAACCTGCAACGATTGTCATGTTCCTCACAACAATATAGCCAATAAATATTTTTTTAAAGCGAAAGATGGTTTATATCACGCTGCTGTTTTTACGTTGAAAGCAGAGCCTCAAACTCTACGTCCACGTAATGAGAGTTATGGAGTAATTATGCAAAACTGTATAAGGTGCCATACTCAATTAAATCAAGATTTTGTAAAAACAGGTATGATTACTTATGCTGATGTACGCAAAGGTGAAGGTAAAGCTTGTTGGGATTGTCATAGAGATGTGCCGCATACCCAGATAAGTAACTTGGCCTCTTCTCCCAATGCTATTGTACCTCTGCCCGAATCTCCTGTACCCGATTGGCTGAAGAGAACAATGAAAAAAGAAAAGTAGAAAATATATAAAACTTAAATCTTATGTTTAAGAAACTTGGTGAACAAATACGTAAAAGACCCGCTATTGGTTGGATGATATTCGCAGTAGTCATGGTCGCTGTATTCCTATTAGGCTTGCTTGCTGCATCTATAACAGAGCGTAGAGCAGAGATTGCTACTCTTTTTAATAATAAGAAAATAGAAATTGAGGGGATTGAGCCTAAGAGTGATTTATGGGGTATAAACTATCCCCGTGAATATGAAACTTGGCTCAAAACGAAGGATATGGACTTCACGAGTAAGCACATGGGAAATACCCCTCATGATGTTCTCGAAGAAAGACCTGCTATGGTTGTTATGTGGGCTGGATATGCTTTTTCTAGAGATTATTCTGCTCCACGAGGACATATGCATGCCATAGAAGATGTGAGAAATACATTGCGTACAGGCACTCCCGAAAATGGAGAAGGAGATATGCAGCCTGGAACTTGCTGGACTTGTAAAGGACCAGATGTACCCCGCCTTATGCATGAAAAGGGAATTGAAAACTTTTATAAAGCCAAATGGAGTGATTGGGGAGCAGAAGTAATGAATCCTGTGGGATGTGCCGATTGTCATGATCCTCAGAATATGGGTTTAAAGATTACTCGTCCTGCTTTGATAGAAGCTTTTGAAAGAAGAGGTATGGATATTACTAAAGCTACGCAACAAGAGATGCGTACATTGGTTTGTGCCCAATGCCATGTAGAATATCACTTCAAAGGAGATACAAAATATCTTACTTTTCCTTGGGATAAAGGCTTAACAGTTGAAGATATGGAAGCGTTTTATGATGAGGCTGAATTTACCGATTGGACACATAGTTTGAGTAAAGCACCTATGCTAAAAGCTCAACATCCCGATTATGAAACCTTTACTATGGGCCCTCACTATAAAAGAGGTCTAAGTTGTGCCGATTGTCATATGCCTTATAAATCAGAAGGTGGAATAAAATATTCTAATCACCAAGTCGTTAGTCCACTAAAAAATATAGCAAATACTTGTCAAACTTGCCATAGAGATACTGAGGAAGATTTAAGACAATATGTTTATGAGTATCAAGATAAGGCTTTAGAAATACGAGATAGAATAGAAGAGGTACTTCCTCAAGTGCATATTATGGCTAAAATAGCTTGGGATAATGGAGCTACTGAAGCTGAAATGGCTACAGCTTTAAAATTAATTCGCCAAGCACAGTGGAGATGGGATTTTGCAGTTGCCTCACATGGTGGATCTTTTCACGCTCCTGTTGAAACCCAACGAATATTAGCTCATAGCTTAGACAAGTCTCTTCAAGCACAGATGGAGCTGCAAAAAGTATTTTATTCTCACGGTATAAAAGATTTTAATATGCCCGATATTTCTTCCAAAGATAAAGCTCAAGAGTTTATCAATTTGGATATGAAAAACCTGAAAGAGAAAAAAGAAAAATGGGTGAATACAGTTGTTCCTGCATGGCTAGAAAAAGCGAAAGCCGACGGAAAACTTACTGCTCAATTATAATAAAAACAAACAAGTAGGAGTGTCTGAAGTATCTCTATTTTAGACACTCTTTTTTTATCTTTATGAAAAAAGAATTACGACAAATGTGGCGCTTTCCATGGGGATATAAAGAAAGTATAGCTATTGTTTTAGGTGTTATGGGTATCGGAATCTTACTTCAACTGATTCTGGGTAACTTTAACTTTTTCTTCCTTGCCTATCCCGTAAATATCGTTTGTGGAGGAGTTCTAGTATTTCTCCTTTTGGGGTTACTGCTGATACGAAAATCAACATTCTATAAATGGTTATCGGGTGCACCATTGGCTGTGATTTTAATAGGAGTAATGCTTGTGTTAACTCTGATTATGGGTCTGACTCCTCAAGTGAGTTCTTCTATAATCCCCGAAAAGGACTTTTTCTCTCGTTTGGGCTTTACACAAATGACTACTTCTTGGCCTTTTGTTTTACTCTATCTTTTTCTTCTCATAGCTTTAGGCTCTTTGATATTAAGAAGAATATATCCATTCAAAAAAAGTGATTTGGCTTTTTATTGCACTCATATCGGCTTGTGGATATTTCTTTTTACAGCAGGTTTAGGAGCTTCAGATATAAAACGTTATGTTATGTATGTGTACGAGAATCAGGTAGAATGGAGGGTGTACGATAGTGAAGAAAATGTATTAGAACTGCCGATTGCTATCCAACTGAATGATTTTATTATGGAAGAGTATCCTCCTAAGTTAGCAATTATAGACAGAGAAACAGGAGCTGTGCAACCCGAAAACAGAATAGATCTTTTTCAAATAGATGAGAATCGTATGAAGGGTAAGCTCTGGATGTTTGATTTGGAAGTAGAGGAGTACATTCATGAAGCAGTACGGAATAGCGATAGTACCTATGCTGAAGTCTATATGCCTGGAGCTAGTCCTGCAGCCTTCGTGAAAATTCAAAACGACAGTATCGTTCGACAGGGTTGGGTTTCTGGAGGAAATCGTGCTCAATTGTACATGACACTACCTATCGACTCAAGTTATACTCTTGTAATGACACAAGCCGAACCTAAGCGCTTCATTTCGGATATTGATGTATTTATGGATGATGGAAGTGTACAGCATGCTCTTTTAGAGGTCAACAAACCACTACGCATTGGGCATTGGACTATTTATCAATATGGTTATGATAACGAGGCTGGTAAAATGTCAAACTATTCGGCTTTCGAATTGGTCTATGATCCTTGGTTACCTTGGGTGTACGTTGGTATTATTATCTTAGCAGTAGGGTGTGTGATCTTATTGTGGAGTGGACATAAACAGAAAGGAGGCAAGAAATGACTTGGGATGTTTTTTTATACTTTGCTATACCTACACTTGTTTTGTGGATAATAGCTGCCTTTATCATCTATAAAAAGAATGGAGCTCAGATAGCTAAACTGATGACTCTTGCGGGTGTAATTGTATTCTTTTGTTTTATAATAGGCTTGTGGGTTGGACAAGATAGGCCACCTTTGAGAACGATGGGTGAAACCCGTTTGTGGTATTCTTTTTTTATATCAATTGTAGGATTGATTACTTATTATCGCTGGCGATATAAATGGTTGTTGTCTTTTTCAAATATAGTAGCTTCAGTTTTTGTATGTATTAATATATTCAAGCCAGAAATACATTCTACTAATTTAATGCCTGCTTTGCAAAGTTATTGGTTTGTCCCTCATGTTACAGTTTATATCTTGTCTTATGCTATGCTGGGTGCGGCAACTATTACATCAATCATTCAATTGAGAAACTTTCAAAAAAATAAAGTCGACGAAAAGCTGTATCACCTGATGGATAATCTAGTCTATGTGGGATTGGGATTTTTATTATTGGGTATGTTGATGGGTGCTGTTTGGGCTAAGGAGGCTTGGGGGCATTATTGGTCGTGGGATCCTAAAGAAACATGGGCATTTATTACCTCTTGTGGGTATTTACTCTATATTCATATGAGGTTGCGTAATAGGTATCCCAAAATAGCACTATGGATATTGAGTATATCTTTTGTACTCTTAATGATTACGTGGGTGGGTGTCAATTATCTTCCTTCTGCCCAAGGAAGTGTACATGTTTATTCCTAATCAACTTATAAAAAAGGCTATACTCAATTAAGGTATAGCCTTTATGATTACTTGCTAGAGTGGATGGTATTTATTGGTTTTGCCAAAAAGTTAATAGATCGGCAACAATAAAACTGCTACCTCCAACAAATACAAAATCGTCTTTATCACTATCACCTATCGCCTTCATAGTAGCCTGTTCTACATTGGGGTAGGTATCACCCTTTAGTCCCTCGGCATGTGCGATTTCTGCTAATTCAGATGCCGACATGGCTCTTTTTACAGAAGCTTGGGTGAAATAATAAATGGCTTCTTTAGGTAAAAGATGAAGAACTCCCCTAATATCTTTATCATTAACCATGCCTATAACAATGCGTAGCTCCTTATAATTTTGATGTTTGAATTGTTCTACAATAGTGCTGATACCCGCAACATTATGTCCAGTGTCACATATTACTTTGGGGCTTTCTTGTAATTTCTGCCATCTGCCCATTAGCCCTGTAAGTTCACAAACCTGAGCAAAACCTTTTCTGATATTGTTTTCAGAAATCTGGTAACCCAGAGATATAAGAATAGGAAGAGCAGTAAGTAGGGTATTCGTATTCTTAAGTTGGCACCAGCCACCAAGCTCTCCATCTAAATTCTGATACTGTTGAGTTTGATATCTCCAGCCTATAGCATTAGGAGTACATAGCTCTTCTTTAAGAGTAGGATTATTTTGTGCGTAGTAGATGGGCGCATTCATTTCGACAGCCTTTGCTGCAAACACAGGGAGAGTTTCATCATTATACTCTCCAATAACGATAGGAGTCTGTTCTTTAATAATTCCTGCCTTTTCTCCTGCAATAGCAGCAAGAGTATTGCCTAAAAATTGATTATGGTCATTGCTTATATTTGTAATGATTGAAAGATCGGGCTGAATAATATTTGTACAATCTAGTCGTCCACCAAGTCCTACCTCAATAACCGCTACATCTACTTTTTGATCCTCAAAATACTTAAAAGCTAAAGCTGTTGTTAATTCGAAAAAAGAAGGAGACAAAGGTTCATAGAAACTTCTTTCTTTCTCAATAAAATCGACTACATACTTTTCTGAAACAGGGATCCCATTGACCCTTATACGTTCCCTAAAATCAATTAAGTGAGGTGAAGTATATAAGCCTACTTTATACCCAGCTTCTTGTAATATGGCAGCTAAAGTATGTGAAGTAGAACCTTTTCCATTGGTACCACCAATATGTATTGTTTTGTATGTTGTATGTGGATGATTTAGATGTTTATCTAATGCTTTAGTAGTAGATAAACCTTCTTTGTAAGCACTGCTTCCTTCTTTTTGAAACATAGGTACACAGTTGTAGAGGTAATTTACAGTTTCTTCGTAGTTCATAAAGCAAAATATATAATTCTAATAATCGCCTATTTCTCTTTATTTTAGTTATCTTGTCTATACTAAATCTTAATCTGGTACAGCCCAATAAAAGGCGATTTATTGTGTTGTGCAAATATGAACAATTAAAATAGAAGATGTATGGGAAAGAAGAATTTTATTTTAGACACTAATGTGATTTTACACGATTATAATTGTCTTAGAAATTTCGAAGAAAACGACATTTATCTTCCCATCGTTGTTTTGGAAGAGTTAGATAAATTTAAAAAAGGAAATGAACAGATAAACTTCAACTCTCGTGAGTTTATTCGAGAAATTGATGCTCTTAGTGAAGGCGATTTATTTAAAGAAGGAGTTTCTTTAGGTGATGATTTAGGAAGATTATTTATAGTGGTTGGTAATGTTGAAGCAAAGAAAGTAAAAGCTTGCTTTGCTCTAAATAAACCAGATCACTACATCCTTGCTGCAACAGAATATGTTGCAGAACAGCACCCAGGTATGCAGACAATATTGGTTTCCAAAGACGTAAATCTTCGGATGAAAGCTCGTGCTGTAGGGCTGCCTTCTGAGGATTATATCAACGATAAGGTTAACAATATAGATATATTTGAAAGGGAGCACGAAACCATTACTACCGCTAATAGTGAGTTGATAGATAGAATCTATTCCTCCTATGATGGAGTTGATGCCAAAGAACTTGAAGTAGGTGAGGCTCTAAGACCCAATGAATGCTTTATACTGAAGAGTGATAGAAATAGTGTATTGGTACGATACAATCCTTTTACACGAACAATTAATAAAGTTAAAAAGAGTAAGAATTTTGGTATAGAACCTCGAAATGCAGAGCAGAGTTTTGCTTTTGATATTTTAAATGACCCCAATATAAAACTAGTAGGACTAACAGGTAAGGCGGGTACAGGAAAAACGCTTCTAGCTTTAGCTTCTGCATTAAGACAATTGGGTGATTATAAGCAAATATTATTGGCAAGACCAATTGTGTCTCTATCCAATAAAGATATTGGTTTCTTACCAGGTGATGCTACAGAAAAAGTATCTCCTTATATGCAACCTCTGTTTGATAATTTAAATGTGATAAAAAATCAATTTGATGGAACTTCTTCAGAGTCTAGCAAGATTGAAGAGATGTTGAAGAGTAAACAGCTTGTGATTGAAGCATTAGCTTTTATTAGAGGAAGAAGTTTGACAGATATGTATTGTATTATTGATGAAGCTCAGAACTTAACCCCTCATGAGGTTAAGACAATTATTACTCGTGCAGGAGAAAATACAAAAATGGTATTCACAGGTGATATCCAACAAATAGACCATCCCTACTTAGATGTAGAATCAAATGGCTTGGTATATATGATTGATAAAATGAAAGATCAACCCTTGTTTGCTCATGTTAATTTGATTAAAGGAGAAAGAAGTGAATTAAGTGAGTTGGCAAGTAATATACTTTGACTTTTTTGAAAAATAGAACAGAAAAATAGTTCTTTTTGTAAAAACATAATGTAAAAAGACTTGGATACATAAATAAAACATATCTTTGCAATTCGAATATAAAAAAGTAAAAAAAGTGAAACTAGATTTTTTTAAACGTTATCTATCTGCCCGAGTTCTACCTATTTGGATGATTTTGTTCTTGGATATTGCAGTAATTATTATTTCCGTACTATTGGCCTATATTTTAAGATATAATGTGCCAATGTTTGTAGAAAACTATGTGGCAATTTTTAAGAGTATTGGCTTAATCGTTTTAATCAATGTTCTTTTCTTTAGAGTTTTTCGTACATATTCTAATATTCTACGTTTCTCTTCTTTTGTTGATATACTTCGCATTATAATGTCATTAACTGTCTCATACGGTTTATTGATAGTGATGGAACAAGCGTTCCGATATTTTACAGGTGATAGTCGTATTCAAACTAGTATATTGTTAATTGCTTATGTGGCTAACTGTTCTATGATGATTTCATTAAGGATAATTGTTAAAACTTTCTTTGAAGCATTGGGGGCTTCTTTTAAAAGACGAACAAATGTCTTTATTTACGGAGCGAAAGAGGCTGGAGTAAATATTGCTAAGTCTATTCGTATTGGTATGAAGGAGCATTATCGAATACGAGGTTTTATAGCCGATGAGTCTGAATTAATAAATAAAGTATTGATGGGTGTTAAAGTCTATCCCAATGATTCTGATCTTATGGATGTTTTAACAGAAAAAGAAGTTCATACAATCATCGTTTCTCCAGCTAAAATTGATAAATTAAAGAACTCTGCATACACTGATAAGTTACTTGAGCATAAAGTTAAATTATTGACAGTACCTCCAATAAGTGAATGGAACAGTCAGACATTAACAACTCAGCAGATAAAAGAGATTCAGATTGAAGATCTCTTGCAAAGAGAGCCTATTAAAGTAGATATTCGTAAAATAGCATCACATTTGGAGGGTAAGAGAGTAATGATTACGGGTGCTGCTGGCTCTATCGGGAGTGAAATTATGCGTCAAGTAGCGACTTTTAATCCCTACAACTTAATTTTGATAGATCAAGCAGAAACTCCCCTTCATGATATTCGTTTGGAACTAATTGATAAATGGCGTAATATTGATGCAGAAACCATTGTTGCAGATATTACAAATCAATCAAGAATGGAATCGATATTTAAAGAGTTTAAGCCTCAATATATTTTCCATGCTGCAGCATACAAGCATGTTCCTATGATGGAAGACAATGTTTCTGAGTCCATTCAAGTGAATGTAGGTGGAACGAAGACTATTGCTGATTTAGCGGTTAAGTACAATGCCGAAAAATTTGTGATGATTTCTACTGATAAAGCTGTAAATCCTACTAATGTGATGGGTTGTTCTAAGCGTCTTGCAGAAATTTATGTACAATCTCTTGCTCGTAAATTAGCTAAAACTCATGAATCTCCAGTAAACTTTATCACTACTAGATTTGGTAATGTGTTAGGATCTAATGGCTCTGTTATTCCTCGATTTAAGGATCAGATAAGAAGAGGAGGACCTGTAACTGTAACCCATCCTGATATTATTCGTTACTTTATGACTATTCCTGAAGCTTGTCGTTTAGTACTCGAAGCGGGTAGTATGGGTAATGGAGGAGAAATCTTTATTTTTGATATGGGTGAACCTGTTAAAATATTAGATTTAGCGAAAAGAATGATTAGTCTTTCAGGCTGTGATGATACAGTAAAAGTAGTATTTACTGGTTTACGTCATGGCGAAAAGCTATATGAAGAATTGCTTAATGTTAAAGAATTGACTAAACCTACTTATCATGATAAGATCATGATTGCTAATGTGCGTGAATATGATTATGATGAAGTTAATCAGTGCATGATTAATCTTATAAAAACAAGTTATTGTTATGATCAAATGGTTATAGTAAGTGCTATGAAAGATATTGTTCCAGAATTTATTAGCAAGAACTCTTGCTTCGAAGAGTTGGATAAAGTAGAATCAAAAAAAACATTGGTTAGCTAAAACCAAATAAAGCATATTAAATGTAAAGCTGAATAATTTGAAAAAGTTATTCAGCTTTTTTTATGTCTTGAATTTTCCTTAAGAATAAGCTCTATCTAGTTGTATCAAGTATTTATGTTGGGAATATTAGTCTACAGAATCAGAGATATTCATTTAAATGGTCTTAGTCATCGTATCATCATGACACCGA
>NZ_DYYK01000178.1:0-3769 GCF_020741705.1 Bacteroides coprosuis | reverse complement strand
ATCTAATGCTTAAATTTCTATAGTGTCTATTTAAGAGTCCTTGACCAATACCTTCTTTTATTTGTATTAGCTCGTCCAATTTTCGTTGCTGAAGAAAAATCAAAGTAGAAATTTTGGCTAATAACTTATTTATTGTTTTTTCTTCGATTTCTTTTGGAATAAAAAACTTCCATGATAACAAAGCTGAAGTTTTTATAAAAGGCTGATCAGAACCAATAGCGGTTATTTTACTAAAATTAAATATATTTCTTTCCAATAAATAATATGTTTCTATTGTAGACAAATTTGAAAATTTACTTTCTATTTTTCCTGCTCTTTGATAAAGAAAAGATACTGGAATATTTTTTGGAATAGGGGATATCTTTAACTGATTATTTATTATTGGTCGATTTAAACCAATAACAACATCATCAGGTTTTAAAATAATGTTATCCTTTATTAGAAGATATCTTTTGGGAAGATAATTGAGATTATTACTTTTAATTTCTCCATTTTTTATTGTTTCACCATTGATTATTGGTATACCCTTATTTACATACTCTGATGCTTTATAAGCTTTCCCTGACTTTAGCTTCCAAAAATCACCAAACTTACGTTGTTCCCAATCGTCAGTGAACCCCTTAAAACGTAATACTGGTGCCTTTCTTTGCTCTTTGTTACTCATGTAATTCGGCCTCCAATTCCTTTATGATGGCGTCCAAACCTTCCATCACATCACTATCATCAGAAGTCAATTCTTTAAGCATCCCCACCAATTCTCTTTGATTTTTTTCAATTTCAACATCTGTATCATGTAAGTCAGAAGCAACTTTCTTTAAATCAACCGGTGGTTCTGGAACGAAAGTATCTACATATCTAGGGATATTAAGATTGAAATCATTCTCCTCAATTTCATTGTATTTAGCCAAATGAGCATAACGTTCAACATCTTCACGCTTTTCATAAGTATCAAGAATTTTTTGAATATCTTCTTCACGGAGTTCATTTTGATTCTTCTTTTTCTCAAAACCTTTAGATGCATCAATAAACATTACATCTCTGTTTTCTTTGTTCTTCTTCAATACCAAAATAACAGTAGGAATACTAGTGTTATAGAACAAGTTAGCTGGCAAACCAATTACTGCATCAATTGAACCATTTTCCAATAACTTCTTACGAATCTTACCTTCTGCAGCTCCACGGAATAATACTCCATGAGGCAAAACGATGGCCATTGTTCCTGTATTCTTCAAGTGATAGAAACCATGTAATAAGAACGCAAAGTCTGCCTTGGATTTCGGTGCCAATACACCGTAAGGACTAAATCTTGGATCTTGCAAGAAACCTTTATTTGCCGACCAATTGTGTGAATATGGTGGGTTCATAACCACTGCATCAAACATAGTTTGAGAAATAGGTGGCCAGTCTTCATCAAGAGTATCACCGTGTCTTAAATGTTGATTTCCTGATGCTACACCATGAAGAATCATATTCATTTTCGCCAAGTTATATGTTGAAATATTAATTTCTTGGCCATAATAAATTACATTATCTTCTTTTCCACCAACATCATTAATATATTTTTTAAAGTTTAACAGTAAAGAACCTGAACCCATTGCGGGATCATAAACTGTAAGTTCTTCAGGATACTTCTTACCTACTAAAGTTAATTTCGTTAATAACTCTGATACCTTTTGTGGAGTATAAAATTCTCCTGCCTTTTTGCCAGTTTCAGATGCAAACTGACCAATAAGATATTCATATGCATCTCCAAGTGCATCGCTTTTTCCATCAGCACTTATCAATTTTAACTTTCCAATAGCTTTAATCACTTCGGAAATGGTATCCGTTTGTTTTTGCGCATTTATACCCAATTTTTGAGAATATAGTTGTACATCTTGAAATAAACCTTCAAATTCTTCACTTGTACCTTCAATATCATTAAATGCATCTGCCAGATCTGAGATTTGAAAAGTTTTGATATTTCCATCTTCAGTTCTAGCTTCGCCATTTATTTCTTCAAAAATATACGTAAAAGTATGCTTAGGCTCGACTAAATACATGAGCGTTTCTTTAAGCTCATCTAAAAGATCTTCATCTTTATAATTTGCAGAATAAATCTTCTGACATTCTTCCAAAGATAAATCAGTTCTACCTTCGATAAGTTCTCCAACTTGATAAAGTAATTTATCAGACAAATATTTATAGAAAATAATGCCTAACAGATAATCTTTATATTCATTAGCATCCATTTTTGAGCGCAGAGAATCAGCTGCACTAAATAATGCATGTTCAAGTTCAGTTTTCGTTAAAGTTTCAGCCATAAATTTCATCCTTCTAATTTTCGTTGCTGAAGAGTAATAAGCAACGATAGTGTCAATTTATATTTTAACCTAAACAAACGTTCTAAAGCAAAAAAACTATGGCAAAACTAGCAAGTTTCACCGTAGATAATCAACTAATCTATTCCTATCATCTGTTTTATTAGCTTCTCGTTAACCCAACTTTGCTTCTCAGCTGCATCATTTACAAATTCAAAGACTGACTGGTCGATATCAACAACATCAATATAAAATACAATGTCGGCTCTAGCATTAAAGATCATCAGACGATCGATTTCTTCATCATTAAAATGATTGTAAAAACCCAGGGTGTGGTACAAAAGCAGTTGCCACACCCAGTAAATCTGCATCGTAGCTTTATTCGATGTCTTAAGATCGACAATCGTATTTTTCAACAAATAATCGCCATCACCTGAAATATACCCATTCTTAGTCGAAGCGCCAAATGCATCCCTCGTTGGCCAGCCATATTCATTAAAAAAGTTCTCCGTTCGCTTCATCATCTGCTTGAGATGCTGGATAGTGATCTCGTCAGGATAATTCATGGGCTCAACATATTTGTTGGTTCGATAGGCAATCTCCCATGCACAAATATCCATTTCCAAGCGGAAGGCCTCGTCTGGAATATCATCTACACTAGATATCCGGTTAGGTATTTGATTCAACTGCTCTTCTTTACCGATAATTTCTGCAGTATCATCAATCGAGATCAATCCTTGATCCAAATATCTTTTTAACATAATATTTGCAAGGTCAAAAGTGTATTTACCCGCCAGTAGTATGCAACGAATCATATAATCCAAGACTGTTCCAAAGTTAGATGGCGTGATTGTCTCATCATTCTCTGAGATCATTGCATTCTCGGTTAGATGCTTTACTCTAAAGTCTTTGCTACGAACAATTTTGTTTACCGGTAAAAATTTAGGTTGCTTGGCAAACTGCGTAATTGAGATAGGTATATCCATGACCTAATCCTCTCTAAATATATGTTTTTGATACTTTTTATACATAATGATTTAATATATGAAAAGTGCTTAAAGACAGATAAATTAGTTAAAATAAAATAATAATAATCTTCAGAGTAAAGGGCGACAAATATACAGGATTTTATTAAAATCACTATCATTGGCTTTTAAGCCCATTTAATCTTAGTATCTAATTACTATCCTTTTATACTATGTTGAAGTTCATCCCACTTAAAAGTTTCTGTATAAAGAGTTCCATCAGGCTTAGCAAAACCCACTTCAATTTTTCCCTTATAATTATTCAAATGATATTCTATATTAAGATCACATACTAGAAATTTATATTCTAATACGCGTGGTGCTAGTTAAATCGTTTTAGTTAACAAAAAAAGTCCAATCTTGTTAGACTCGACTTGTAAACATATTAATAGAAAAGAGTCTGACTAGATTGAACTACCCTAAGCTTAAGCGTTTTTCTCATCC
>NZ_DYYK01000177.1:0-13114 GCF_020741705.1 Bacteroides coprosuis | reverse complement strand
AAAATGGAACTTATTTGTTTTGATCTCTGTCAAGAGAGAATCTTCTTTTTTTGACTTCTTTACTCATCTTTTTATCTTGAACCCAAGGGTCTTTGCGATAGATAAGCAAGTCATAGGGTCTGTTGCTAAATGCAAAGTTACCTAAGCCTATCCAATATTGGGCTTGGTGCATATACTTATGTAGGTTGCAATAATCATTCAGTTTGGTAGATAGCTCCACAATACTTTCTGATGGTGCTACAAAATAACTTAGTCCTAACTTTTCAGTACTGATGTAAGCAGAAGTATAAGATATTTCCTTGTCTTTTTTGACTTCTTCTTTTAAATCACGCATTCTACTCACTATCCTATCAACTGACATCGGGCGAATATCAAATAGATGAAATAGGATATCTATTTTATCGGGATCTTGACTCCGTTTAATTTGCTTACATATTCTTTCAAACCAAGGGTTATGCCAGCGATTTTTGATAGGGTCTTTGCTTTCATCAATCCATTTATCTACTCCAAATTTAAAAGGGTAGTAGTTTTGATCAATGTACTGAGCATAGATATTATCAATAAACACCTCATTGGTATCGGGTATCGTTTGTAGCTTATGGCAGAGGTGATAACCCAAGTAAGCCATCTCTTCTGTAGCTATAAAATAATTGGTGAGCTTACTTCTTTGTCGTAAGTAGTACAGCAGCAAGAAAGGATTCTTCATATAATGAAGTAAGATTTCCAACTCAAATATAGTGGTAAATACAGGGAAAGGATCATCCTCCTTCTTTCTTAAAAATAGATGAGCTTGGTGAGTGATGGTAGGGTAGTTTTTGGTTGTTACCCCCATTAAAAACACCTCATCTATGGGTTGCGATAATATGATAGGGTTACCTTCTTGATCGAATAATTCGGAATTACAATTGAGTAAAGATTTTCTATGATTCAACCCCGTATTATAAATTTCTTGTATAGCTCTTTTGAATTCCAATAAAACCTCACGGTTATTATCGTACCTCGAAATCTCAGTTATCCTATCTGAACGTACCTGCACACATAGTGCTTTATTATTAATGACGCATATAATATCTATCTTTTGGGTATTCCCATCTTCACATTTTACCGTTACATTTCTTAGCATCTGTTCGGGATAATAGATATTACTTAAGAGGTGACAAGTGAGATTGTTCCCAAATTCAGCAGTATGATCCATTATTGTGCTACGATAGGCCTTATCTTCAACCATCCATTCGGTAGGAGCTTCGTATAAAATAGCATAGAGCATAAAGCTCAAAGGAATAAAATACCGCTTTCCATTGGGTTCCAGAAGTAGGATAGGTCGTGTCCTGAAATAATTAAAATCACCTACACTATTAAATTGAGTGTTGTACTCAGCCACTTGGTCGGTAGTGAATTTCTGCAAGAAGGCTTCCACAAAATCTTCTTGTCCAAAGTCATCTCTATGGAGAACGAATAGATTGAGGATATTTTTATAAAAAGCTTCCCAATTCTTTTCACTCATTTGAGAGATGTCAGTTTGTTTGGTTTCAGAGTCTATTTCATTAAATAGATCTAGATAAGGGTAAAAGTCATATTGCCAAGCATCAGGTCCCACGTTGAAGTCTTCCGTTCTATTGCGTTTCCCTTTCATCATAAATGAATAGAAATGCTTGAAATTCTTGTGCAGTTTATCCTGAATACGGTTAATGATTTTTATGGCTTGAGTAATGGTAAATCCACAGTTATGTGCTAGCCAATCCTCGTCATTTTCATACTTTGCTTTTAGTAGAGTATCATAAGGATATAACCTAGTGCCATTACCCGAATAAATAATAGGCTCAACAATGGAACCTTCTTTTACAAAGAAGTTCAGTTGCTTTACTTCGGCCTCTCTACTTGCAGAACCCTTTTGAAGAGATTGTTTGATGGTTTCTTGATTGTCACGGATAAGAGATTGCTCCAACTCCTTCATGAGTTCAATACTTGCTTTTTTGAGACGTAGCAAGTAGGAAGGGTGAGTAGGATATGAAAAGTCAATCGGTTTGTGTAGTAAAAAACCAACGAGAAGTGATACTTCTTGAATCCCTAAATGGTCTTTATAATTCACATCGTGTAGATGTTCTATGTCATAATGAAACTCCTCTAAGATAAGCATGCAAAGGGCATAGATATAACCTTTAGATCGGACAAGGTTATTCAAATCGTCTAAGATAGATTCAGTTTTTCTCATTTTTTCAAGTTTAAGGTATGTGCCTTGATATGGTTTGTGTTAATCTAGTCTCACTTTATCTAAGGTAACAAATTAAAAATGAAAAAGATACAATAGAACATGCTTTTGTTTATTTTTTCTGCATTTTTTGGCTGATATAGGGTAGCCTATAATTTTAAAAGAAATTAACGAAGCAAAATCTCTTTAAGTTTGTTTTGTAATAAAAGGATGAATAATCAAGATAACTATTTATGAAGAAGTCTGAAGTTGAAGAAACCTGGGTGCAAGTGGATGCCTATTGTATTCCAAGTAGTGAAGTAGAAGTTTATAAAGCTCAACGGGAGGAATTAGCAGAAAAAGCACTTCGTTTTTTTGAGACGTTTTGCCACCACACCTCAAGAGACTGGGCAGGGAGTCAAGATGGTGAAGCTGTTGTAGGGTTAAATAAACAGAATGAAATTATAGCCTTGATTCATTTAGACCCTGATGGAGTAGAATTTATGAATCAGTATCCTGATGTGAAAGATTTTGAAAAAGCTTTATTGCTCACAAACGAAATTTATGAGGATGATTTTGAGAGATTGCTAGGTATGAAAAATAGGCAAAAACAGTAAGCTAACAGTTGTGTTTGTAATAGTCTATCCATTTCAAGAGTTTAGGCACTGTCAAAATATCATTTGTCACAAATTTCCCATCCATAAAAATACTATAGGTGGTAGTGGCTGCATAGTGATTTTGTGCTTCTTCTTTTGTTTTTAGTTGATGTATCTTAATGGGAGTTGATTCCTCTTTAATAATCGGAATAATCTGCTGAATATAGGTGCTTGTAAATGGGCATTGTGCAGTAAAATAAATGTCAATTCCTTTTGCATTTGGTATAGGTTCTTTACAACATGCTTTGAACTGTGGCTGAGTAGGTGCAGGCTCTTTTAAGTCTTTCGCCAATAGCTCAATACCATATTCGGTACGATCTACTGTATGAAACCCTTGGCTGATAAAAAAATTCTTATCACTTAAGTACGTTGTTTTTTTAGTCCCAGCCATCACGATGATGCCTGCCTTATTAGAAGCAATCGCCTCTTTTTCGCATAACTGGAGTAATTCTTTGGCATATCCCATCCCTTTATGGCTACCTGCTACCCAGAGGCAGTCAATAAATAGATAGTTGGGTGCTTCGATGGGATTCCATGCTTGTTCGGCAGGTAGATATTCGATAAAAACTTTCCCATGGACATCCAATTTTATAAACTTTAATCCTTCTTTAAACTGATTGGATAACCACTCTTTCTTTGCAGAGACTCCTATATTTGAATTTTTAGAAGCCAGAGCACAACAGATGTGTTCTTGCTCAATATTGTCGGCTGTCAATTGGATAAATTTCATAGAATAATAGTTTCTTCAAAAATAGAGAATAGATAAAGAATACAATTATTGATTTATATATTTATTTGAGAAAGATGTTTTTTGTATGAAAGTCTGGCTATCAATAAGTACTTCTTTCAAGCGAAGTATCTAGGCTATTTGATGACACATAAATGTGTGAAATAAAAGAAAGAAACATTCTTGTGTAAAAGAGTTTTCCCAACTATCTTTGTTACTCTTAATATAAGAGTCATTACAAACTCTTATAGATGTACTTCTTTAAGATTACTTACAACAATTAATAGGGAAATATGAATTGCATAGAAACTCCACTCCAGGGATTATATATCATCGAACCCAAGGTCTTTAAAGATCAAAGAGGTTACTTTTTTGAATCATACAATAAAAAAGAATTTGATGAGAAAGTAGGGAGGGTAGAATTCATCCAAGACAATGAGTCAAAGTCTATTTATGGGGTGGTAAGAGGATTGCATTTTCAAAGAGGAGAGTACTCTCAGGCTAAGTTGGTACGAGTTGTTCAGGGAAAAGTACTTGATGTCTGTGTGGATTTACGCAAAAGCTCTCCATCCTTTGGACAGATATTTACGGTAGAGCTATCTGCAGAGAATCATCGTCAGCTGTTTGTTCCCCGTGGTTTTGCACATGGTTTTAGTGTGTTAAGTGAAGAGGTGATCTTTCAGTATAAATGTGATAATCTATATGCTCCAGAGAGCGAGGGAGCCATAGCGTGGAATGATCCCAAATTGGGCATCGATTGGGGTATTCCTGCAAACGATATTATTCTGTCTGAAAAGGATAAACATCACAAACCTTTGGCTGAAATTAGCGATTGGTTGTTTGATTAATTATGCACGTTTGCAAGCTCCATTAATTGTTTTGTTTTGAGTTGTCTTTCTACGGAGAATGTTTTATCCAATCGGGTTAGTTCTTCAAATAGATAACAGGCTTTGAGAGCTAAATTTCTTTTCTCTTCTATTTGCGAAGAAAGTAAGGCATCGTGATAAAGAATCTCAGCTAATAACTCAATGCGTACAACTTTCTCTTGTAATTTGCTTTGATCCAAATACGCATGAATATCTTCGATGCTTTGAGTGAGAAAGAAGTCTTTGTCTTTATTTAGGTATTTGGAGTAAAAGTTTTCTAACTCTTGCTGTTTCTCGAGTTTACTTCCTTTCTTATTGAGTAAAGCTGTTAAGGCTTTCATTACTTCCTGAATCATTCTGAGTAAAAAATCTTCTTTCAACATATCTTTCTACTTTAGCTATTTAGCGTCGCAATGTAGTATTATAATTTTTAAAAGTGACGAATAAGTGTATGAAATTATAGTTTCTGTTTGATTCGGTAAATTAATTTCATATTTGGCTTGTTTTTGCTAATTATTTAAGACTTTATTCTTGCGTTTATAAAAGGAGTTCTTTAAATTTGTTAACATAGTCCAAGCGCTATAAAGCTGACTAAACTAAACTCTCGTTTCTATACTATGTGAACGAATTAGTCTCATGTGACTAATATCACATTGGACATTTTATAAAGTCCAAAAATTCCTAATTTTAAGTTTTTCACCCTAGCTAGTTTTATTTTTTTTCTAGCTAGGGTGTTTTATTTCTGATAAAGTAATACTCCTTTGGGTAGCAAATGGTTGTTTTGTTAGCGAATTAACAAATAAAATATCGCTATTATTGATTAAATAGCAAATAAATGATATATTGCTCCTGCTAACCAATACTTGATTTATTATGAAAAAAGCATTGTATCTTTTGTTGTTGATTCCTATAATACTTTTAGCAAAAGAAAATAGTGAGGCTAATTCTTATTCCATTCTAGTGAATAAAAGTACTCATCTAGTTAAAGCTGATCCTCGAATTTTGGGTGACTGGCAATTTAAAGATTTACAACTCTTTGCAGTACTCGATTTTAAAGAAGAAGCCTTGGATGGCATGAATGATACAGAGGTCTTCAAAACTCGTATCACACAAATAGCAAATGAATATTTAAAATGGTTATTAACCTCAGAAGAAAAACATACATTGTCTTTTTATGAAGGAGGCAAAGTAAAGATTGAAGGGGCTAATTCTAAAGTAGAAAGTGAATATATCTTGAAAGACAATATTTTAAGTATAAACGAGATGATTGAGGAGGATGAATTTTACCTACCCATAGATGGTGCTTCTGTAGAAGTTTCGGACAATCAGCTTCAATTAACCAGTACAATTACAGGAGATAAATTAGAAGCGCTGCTGCTCTTTACGGTTTTGATGGATGATTCCAACTTTCCGAATGTGAAAGATTTAGAAGAGCTGAATGAATTGAGTAACAAAGATTTATTTGAAATTATCTCTTTAAAGGTAGTCTTAGAGTATGTAAAGTAAAATGAGAATAAGATATACGAATTAAGAATAATAATTAATCATTTCCATAAATGAGCTGAGTCAGCCCTATACAAACAGTAGTTTGTTGGGGCTGATTTTTTATTATAGACTGAATTATAGATGTAACATTATATGTATCAAGGGATAAAATGTATTTAGTTAGTGAAACTTCTTGACTGTAAAATGTGTTAAGCTTGTAGAGAGTATTATCTTTTAGCTATAAATTAATGAAAGGGCAGTTATGGATTTTTTAATTGGTTTTATACTATTATTTACGGTTTTTATACTCATACTATTATTGAGTATCCACTTGAAAACACGTAATCAAGGTCGGTTTCTTTTTGATAAGCTGAAGCATATTAAGGATTTTAGTTTGTCTCAATTTATTATGGGACAACAAAATAGTTTCTTGCTAGCTGTTGATAAAGAAAGAGAGCTTGTGGCATATATACTTCCCAATTCGCAAATTGTTTTTCCCTATGAGTCTGTTTTGCGAATCGAAATGTTAGAAGATGATGTCATTGTATCAGAACGAGTATCAGAACGGGTAGGGCACAACTCTAGTTTTCAAGAAGTTGTTTCTAAAGAACCTTATAGTTTGTCTCCTCTAAAAAAAGAGGATGGAAAGTCTAAAGTGGCTCAAGTAGTTATGCGCATTACTCTATCCAAAGGAGAGAATCCTTGGCTCCCTATTTATTGTTTTAATGCAAAAACGCAGTTGTTTGGTGGTTCTCGAACCCTTGACCTAACCAATATGGAAAGTCAGATGTATCGTAAAGGAAAAGAGATGGCCTATCATTTAGATATGCTGTTTAGTAAGATTATAGATCGTGTAGATGAAGAGTACTTGAAAGAGAGAGTGTTCTCAGAAGAAGAAAAAGAGATTTACTCAGATGCTATACCAAAACTAATAGCGGATGAATTAGAGAAATTATTTGAATTAAAGATAAAAGGAGCTCTTAGTCCAGAAGAGTTTAGTCAACAGAAAAAGAAATTACTAGAGTAGGTTTTTTAGCCTAAATACGTATAAGCTTATTCTAGTTCTCTTAAAATTATTGAGAGGCGTGCATCTAGGGTTATTACTTATTTAAAGGCTAATTTGAATAAAAAAGGCAGATAGAGAGTAGAGGCGAATTAATAAGCAACTATACGCATGGCAGGGCTGTATTATCGTATTTATCGGAGGTGCGTTTCAATCTGAATTTATAAATATTTTAAATATGAAAAATCTTGCTATAAAATATTTTGATAAACCTAACCTTTATCTGAATAAATAGTGTAAATTGTAAGTGTTAACCAACTACAAAGTCTAAAAACAATGAACCAAGGTCTAGTTATATTTTCCTTAGTCTTATTGGCAGCTATTTTATTAGTATTATGGCTGAGTCAATATAAGACGGTAAAAGAATTTTACGATACGGGAGAAGTAAGACGAATATATCGCTTGAAAAACAATCAGAAACAGGGGATAGAAAAAGTCTATTATAAGTCTGGAGAACTCAATAAAGAAAAGCATTGGAAACATGGAGTTCTTATAGGTAAATCTGTTACGTACTATAGAACAGGTGAGAAATATATTATAGATACCTATAACTCTGGTAATCTAGTAGATACTGTTATCTTAAATACAGCTTGTAACCAAGCGAAGTAAATGAAAGGAGAATCTCTATGAGTGATTTATTGAATAAGCTTACTGGAAAACAAGCCTTGCAAGATAGAAAACTTGCTAAGGAGATAAAAAAAACAGCCCAACATAAAATTGATGAGTATGTAACTCATACTGAAAACTTGAATGCAGAACTTAATTCAGCCATCGAAAATCTGGCACAAGTTAAGTTGTCCGCCCTACAAGATACTCTGGCCCACTTCTTATCTCTATTAAGAGACTTACAAGAAAACAATCCCGAAGCATATCGTCAACTACTCAAAGAAATAGAGTTAGATGATGCTTCAATGGCTCGCTTGATATTAATGGATATGAAGGTACATGATATTAGCGAAGCCCCTTTAAATAAGGTAGCTATAGCGACTGTTGCTTGTATAGGTGTTCCTGCTTTTGTTAAAGGAGCTGTTGATACGTATGCCGTGGCAACATCAGGTACTACTTTGTCCTCTTTAGCTGGCTCAACCGATATCCATTCTATTTTATCTTATTTGGTAGGTGGAGGTATTCTTTCTACTGCAACATTGGCAGCAACAGGTGCTTTAGCTATTGTTTCTGCTGGTTTGTTGGCATCACAACACTATTCTAACAAATTATCTAAGGCTACCGAGTTCAAAATAGAAGTAGATGAGGCTTGTGAAAAGATGGAGCAGTCTTGGGGTACTATGGGCGAAATAAAGAACTTAGTATGCAAAGCAAGTGCTGTATTGAGTGCTATACACCAAGAAAGTAAGAAAGAGCTCAATTATTTTGAACCAATTATTCCAGACTTTGAAGTAGAACATCATTATCACTTACAGCGATTCAAAGATATGGCTAGGTGGATTAAGATGATGGGTTTATTGGCTAAAACTCCTTTATTTGATAATCAAATGAATATCAATAAAGAAACTGATGAGCTATTAAATCAAACAGAAGAAAGTCTAGGAGTAGTAGCTTTTTAATTTGACTGTATTATCCTTAGATTGGACTAAAAGTTCTCTTTTAGCCATTTTATAGAATTAATTTATATAATAAAAGAGGAGAGTATCATTGTACAATAAATGATATTCTCCTCTACTTATTTATTAGTATAATCCAACTTTAAGAATATTACTTATCCAATTCTTTAGTTATTCTATTTAATAATGCTTTTCCTTTATTGAGCAGTTCTACATAATCTTGTTCTGGGTGAATAGTAAATGCAGCTAGCGTTTGCTGGAGTTCCTCTAATAAAGCATTATTCTTTTTACTTGGATTGCTTTTTAGTTTAGTCTGAAGAATTTTGATCTTTTCTACATCTTGGATTCCCTCAATTAATCTTTCAAAGCGAATAGAACTTCTTGCATCTGGATAGACAATGTAAGTGTCTCCAGCAGGCCAAGTTCTAAATCGAGAGTCTGTCAACGGGTTTTCAACCCATGAATTGTATGCCCAACGTAGGAATCCGTCTAGCCCAGATGCTAAAGCATACCAACCCGCATAAACTGCTTCGGCGGGTTCTGAAAAAGTAAACGTATTGGGGAATGCATCAGAGCAGCACACATAATAAGTAGTGATAAGTCCTTCTTCCTTTCTTTTTTGAATATCTTCTTGTTCAAACTTAGCACCAGCAGCCAAGCTTATTTCTTTTATGAATGGATATTTCTTGTAACTTTTTTGGTTGTCTGCATAGGATATTCCTAGTTCGGGCGCTTCTTTCTGTAGCATTTCTATTGTTGCCTCCATTTCTTCAGGAGTGCGTTCATCCATTGCGATATTAGTAATCTTCAACCAACCCTTTTCTGCTAAATGAGCTTTAAAGTCGGTAAAGAAGTGGTGCCATACCTTATTAAATAGATCCGATCCAGGGTTTGCTTGTATAGTTACCCTTTCACCCGATGCAGCATCTTGATAGTGCAATTCATTATTCCACGGAACTACAGAATAGCAATTAATCATTTTATTGATACCTAGCTCCATCATTAAGCTTACCCATTTGTCAAAAATAGTATAGTCATAAGTCCAACTATCATCTTCATTTTTAGTCCAAGTAATCATGTCCGCGTAGGTATCATAACATTGGTTATTCCAGGGGTCTTTATTTAATGTGGTTGTAATTACTTTTTGTCCAGCATCTGCCAACATCTTCATCACAGGTTTTAATGCTTCAAAGTGAGCATCACTCCATAGTTCTATATCTTGAACTCGGGCCACAGCAGCAGGGTGTTGCCATAAGTCTAAATGGTAGGTCCATTTATTAGGTGTAGGTAGAGTTTCATTGGTTACCTCTAGTTCAAAAGCCAAGGTTTTATCTTTTGCGTCTTTTGAATGTATCGTTATAGAAGAGGAGTAGAGTCCAGCTGGTGTGCCATGAGGAATATTCACCGTAATCCATATCGGGCGTACAGTATTACTCTCTATATCCATAGTAGTAATATTGTCAAGCATATCTGGAGCCAGTGAAGCTGCAAAGTCTTCTGGTTGACGGTATCCACAGCCTTCTCCAAATTCATCAGTCATTACATATCTTACAAAACGGAGTTCAGCAATAGAAGCTGGTAAATTATGATGTGGAGATTGGAAGCTACTTATACTTATCTCTACTTCTTCTACAGATTGCGTACTCCATAGCAAAATTTGAGAAGAAACCTTTTCTCCTTTCCATCCTGTTATGCGATGTGTAGTTTGGTATTCACCAATTTTAGGTTCTTCTGATTTGTAATATTTCTTGTCAATAGAAACATAAGATATATTTAAACCCTCGGGTGTAGATGTCCAAGGTTCTACTGAAGATTTACTAGGATCATCTAGTTCCGAAAACTGACTATATGTTTTGGTAATTGTATTTTGAGCTGGTTTACAACTTGACAAAATGATACCAGATAAAGCTATTGTTGAGAGGAGAATATTTTTGTATGAATAAATGCGCATGTGTTGTTTTCAATTAGTCTATGTGAATTTAATATCTTAACAAAGGCAAAGGTAAGTTTATTTATCGACTTTTACTTAACTCTTATTTTTTATATAATAACCCATCATTTTGTATACTATAATTAGTAAAATATTTTCTTTTATTATTTCCTTTTAAATTCTTTATTTCCATCTTTCATTCTTCTTTTTTAGTTACTTTTTTGAGCTGATCTTTTATTGATGACTTGATCTATATCAATTTAATATTTATTACGTTTTTAGTGTATAAGTATATAATCTTTACAAATGTTAATATGTCATTTTGTAAAATAAAGAAGATTGTATTTTAATATAATAGCCAAATAATGTTTTATATATGCTGTATAAGCCCTTTTGTTTGCCCTAAAAATATAAATTAAGATTTCTTTGTAATAAAATATCACTAAAATACCAAAGTATAAAAATCGGTTTTTAATACATTTTTGTGTAATATATGCATATAAGCTTCAAGAATATTATGGTAGAATGCTTTTAATTCACTATTTTTGTGCCTTCGTAAGAGTGAGAGATTTAAGTGTCTTTTATTTTTACTAAATACATGTTTAATGTGACATACTTATAACTAGCGCATATAGCACTAGCTAGAGCATGTTTAAGTAGGACCCATTAGACATTTGGTAATCAATAGATAAGTAATCGTATGGATTACTTCTAAATATTAATCTTTAAATAAACACATTATGAATGCTTATAAAGGTTTTAAGTGTGGTAAATGGGTAGATGAGATTGATGTGAATAACTTCATTCTTGAAAACTATACCGAATACACTGGAAACGAATCTTTTTTGGCAGGCCCTACTGAAGCAACAACTAAACTTTGGTCTCTACTAACAGAAATGTTTAAAGAGGAAAAACAAAGAGGAGTTTATGATGCTGAAACCCGAATTCCATCCCAAATTGACAGTTATGGTGCTGGATACCTAGACAAAGACTTAGAAAAAATTGTAGGTGTGCAGACTGACAAACCTCTTAAAAGAGCCATTTTCCCGAATGGTGGTTTAAGAATGGTCAAACAAAGTCTTGAGGAGTATGGTTACGAACTAGATCCCCAAACAGAAGAGGTTTTTACAAAATATCGTAAAACTCACAACGATGGTGTTTTCGCTGCATATACAGCTAGTGTTAGAAATGCTAGAAGTAATGCAATTATCACTGGTCTTCCTGATGCTTATGGACGTGGTCGTATTATTGGTGACTACCGTCGTGTAGCTCTTTATGGAGTAGATCGTTTGATTCAAGAAAGAAAAGATTACTTTGCTAATACTGATCCTGTAGAGCTGGACGAAGAGAAAATTCGTTCACGTGAAGAGCTTACTGATCAGATAAATGCTTTAAAAGCACTAAAACGTATGGCTGCTGCTTATGGATTTGATATTTCAAAACCAGCAGAAACAGCTCAAGAAGCTATCCAATGGACATACTTTGCTTACTTAGGTGCTATTAAAGATCAGAATGGTGCGGCTATGAGCCTTGGTCGTACTTCTACATTCCTTGATATTTTCATTGAAAGAGACATTCAGAATGGTGTTATAACCGAAGAAGAAGCTCAAGAAATGATGGACCATTTCATCATGAAGCTTCGTATGGTGCGTTTCTTACGTACTCCAGAATACGATGAGCTATTCTCTGGTGATCCAGTGTGGGTTACTGAGTCTATTGGTGGTATGACTAAAGATGGTAAGTCTTTGGTTACTAAAAATAGCTTCCGTATCCTTCATACATTATATAATTTAGGCCCATCTCCAGAGCCAAACTTAACTGTTCTTTGGAGTGAAAGTCTTCCTGAAAGCTGGAAGAAATATTGTGCTAAGGTTTCTATTGATACTTCATCATTACAATACGAAAATGACGACTTAATGCGTGTTCAGCTAGGTCAGGATTATGGTATTGCTTGTTGTGTATCTCCTATGGAAATCGGAAAACAAATGCAGTTCTTTGGTGCTCGTGCCAACTTACCTAAAGCTCTTCTTTATACCATCAATGGCGGTAAAGACGAACGCACTAAAGCTCAAGTTACACCTACAACTTTTGAGAAAGTTACAGGTGAGTATCTTGACTTTGATGAAGTGTGGACTAAGTTTGACAAGATGCTTGATTGGATTGCTGAGACTTATGTGAAAGCTCTAAATGTTATTCATTACATGCACGATAAGTACTCTTATGAAGCACTAGAAATGGCTCTTCATGATCTAGATGTACATCGTACTCAAGCTTTCGGTATTGCTGGTATTTCTATTGTGGCAGACTCTTTTGCTGCTATGAAATATGGTAGAGTGAGAGTGGTAAGAGACGAGAGCGGCGATGCAATCGATTACGTAGTTGAAAAAGAGTACGTACCTTATGGTAACAACGATGATAATACAGACCAATTTGCAGTTACTATTGTAAAAATGTTTATGGATAAGATCAGAAGCCATAAAATGTATAGAAACGCAACACCAACTCAGTCTGTTTTAACGATCACATCCAACGTGGTATATGGAAAGAAGACAGGAAATACTCCTGATGGCCGTAGAGCAGGTGAACCTTTTGGTCCTGGTGCCAATCCTGTGCACGGGCGTGATACTCGTGGAGCTG
>NZ_DYYK01000176.1:0-4975 GCF_020741705.1 Bacteroides coprosuis | reverse complement strand
TCGTGCCGTAATTTGTGAAATTAAGTCGGTTTCAGCGTGATAACAGTTGAAGTTTCTTGTAATCTTAAAGTTCCTTTTCTGGTAGATTTTAAGTGCAGCCTCATTATCTTGTGATACTTCGAGTTGGTAGGCTTTTACACCGTGTTTTCGAAGAAGGGGTAGAGCAAACTCAAAAGTCTGAGGAGTTAACCCTTGCCCTTTATAGTCTTTTCTTGTTCCTTTACCTACATAGTAAGCCGTAAGTACTCCATTATATCCCTCTATGCCATTTAGTATAAAAGATACTAGTTTTTCGTTATGATATGCGCCAAAAGAAAGCTCTGGTTGATAGCCTTTTCTTTGTAGCATACGACTAAACTTTTTGGTAGAAAAAGAGATACTGTAATCCTGAAATGCATCAATAAAACTGTCCTTAATTTCCTGTTCTGATACTTTATTTAAAGTATTAAAAGAATAGGTATTGATCATATTCTGAAAATGAATTACATTATTGTGATAACAAAGATAAAGTATTACAACAATATTACAAATATTAATGTTAATTAATTATGTATTAAAAGCGTATAAATAGGCGTTTTATTCAGTTTTTAGTCTAAACCAACTTTTCTGTATGCTGTTTTATATAATAGGATTTTATTTTCTCTTTATCTAAAATAAAAAAAGTTCTATTTTTAATTAAAACGGTTGGTATGGAAATTACATTTTTAAAAAATCTGAGAAGAAAAGCAAAGTATTGGTGGGTGGGGTTACTCATCGGAGTTCTTATTCTCTGTTTAGGGATATGGAGTTTATCTGTGCCAGTTACTACTTTGTTCTCTCTTAATATCTTGTTCATTGCTGGTTTTATAGCAAGTGGATTGGGAGATATATTCTACGCTTTTTCTGTGCGTAAAGACAGGCACGACTGGGGGTGGATTTTGGCATCAGGTATTATTAGTTTGATGTTGGGGCTTGTATTGGTGTCCCGTCCTCTCGAAAGTATTATTGTACTGTTATTGTATGTGGGTTTTTGGGCCACCTTTCAATCGGTTATGATGATTAGTTCATCCATAATGATGCAACGTTTTGGCTTTAAAGGTTGGGGGTGGATCCTGACATTTGGTATAATCGGTATTCTCTTTTCGTTTGTATTGATTACCAATCCCGCATTTGCATCCAGCTTTATCATTACACTTTTTGCTTTCTCGTTGGTTTTATACGGTATTGCTCGTATCTTTTATGCTTTTAAATTGAGAGGAATCTATAAAATAATTAAGAGCGAGAAGTTAGATATATAAGAGGACTGCTCGTACAATTAGCATTGGTTTGTATAAAAAGAAAAATTCCTATTTCATTTTAAAACCAAATAGATGAATGCCGTGTTATAAAGCTGTTAAAGTTTAATAGTATGATTAATTTAAAGCGTTGGTCTTTCTTAATATCCTTGATAGGATACATTACTACTTTGTTGTCTTGTAATACACTGGCTAAGTAAAGATTAAGAAAGATAAGTTGTTTTGTAAAAACGATTTTCAGCGACTTTCTTTTTTTCGGAAAAGAAGGTCGCTTACATTTTTTTTGTTAAAATGCCTGTTTCTATGAACAAACTAGTTTTCTATTTCATTACTTATATCGTTGTCATTGAAACAAAGCACTATGTCATACAAGAAAACAGATCCATTTTTACGCATCTTCGTTATTACGTTGATGGTATTGGTCTGTCTTCCTTGTTCGGCTAAGCGAGAGCTGAAATTGCTGTTGGATATTCCCGTAACGAGCTGGGAACACAAGTCCGACCAAAAGCAGATTGCTGCGTGTGATGTTTTTTCGAACGACTCCAATCCTACAATAACCGTGGCAAAGTATATCAGCCTACCTCCATTTTTGGCAGATCGGGTAGAAGATATATTGATACAACATGCCACTCAAACCTTCCAAAATGAAACGTATGATGCAGATCGGGGTACTCCTTCTATAATTCCCATCTATATCATTCATGAGCAATATCGGATTTAGACCTCTGTCGAATTTTATTTTATCGTAAGAATACACGGCTATTCTTACCCACTATCTATGTTTTAAAAATCAATATTTCGACAGATTATGAACAACAAACTACATTATACTTATGCGGGTATGTTTACTACCGCATTACGCTGGGTGGCGGGCTGGACATACTTTTCAGCTTTCTGGAGACGTGTCATTTTAGAAAATAAATTAGATCCTGATGCAGCTGGATACATCGGCGAGAAGTTCAATCACTTTTTACCCAATGCCCTAGGCATTAAGCCGATGATCGAGTTTTTGGTATCCAACCCCGAATGGCTTTGGTGGTTTATGCTTGCCTTTACCCTCATTGAAGGCGTAGTAGGACTACTTTTTATGCTAGGAATCCTTACTCGATTGATGAGTTTCGGTGTACTTAGTTTGGCATTTGGTATCCTTATTGGCTCAGGCTGGATAGGCACTACCTGCCTAGATGAATGGCAGATAGGGGTACTTGGGGTAGCCGCAGGGTTTACCATCTTGATGACGGGTGGAGGAAAATACTCTCTCGATTCTTATTTTATGAATAAGGAATTACCCTTTACCAAACATAAGTTGTATGCTATTTTGGGCTCGGGTGAACTTCCTATTCGTCAGACTATCCTCAATAAAACAGCACTTGTCGGTTCGATTTTAATTTTGGGCTTAACACTCTTTACCAATCAATATTTCCACGGAGGCGTGTATGGCACGTTGCACAATCTATCTGTCAAACCTCATGTTACAATTACTGAGGCACAGCTTAGTGGCGACGATTTGTCGTTTACCGTATTCCGTGATGAGGGAGCCGATGTTTATGGTTCGTTTTTAATAGGTATTCAACTCAAAGATAAGAGTGGCAATGTGGTATTTGAGCAAGACCAATCCGATTTGTCGAGCATGAACACCACGCAAATTGTCAATGATTTTGTGGCCAAAGTAAAACCAGGCAAACATAGCTTGGTCCTTCCACTTGGAGCTAGAGCGAAGCTTCACTTCACCCATACCGCTTTTAGTCAGCTTCAAGGCTCATACATCCTTGAACTGATAGATATCAGTGGGGCCACATGGAGTGTGGAAGTCAGTAAGTAATTAGAATTCTTTGCTTGATAGGCAGGGTTTGAGTTCTTCAAAGCTCGAATCCTGCCTTTTTTATGCCCTTTAATATGTTAAAATAGTGACAGGACATAAGAATAGAGCTAAAAAGAGGACTTGCTTATCACTTATTCTAGAATAAGTGCTTTGACACGACAAAAAGCCTAGGTTATCTTCTATTTAACATTTTGCTTTGCTCTCTAAATAAAAGAAGATCCAGATTGATGATTTAGTTTGTGATTTTCTAATGATAACTTTTATCCTATGAATTATATATTAGAAACCAATGCTTTTTACGATTGGCTCGAAACCAATCCTCTCTCTGCCAATGCCATCAACGTGTGGCACGCACTCATGTCTGTCTCCAATAAAACCTATTGGAAAGAAGATTTTACCGTGGCTATCTCGGTACTCGAACTCAAAACAGGTCTGTCTAAAAAAAGTATAGAACGTGGACGTACCGAACTGGCTAAGCGAAAGAGATTGACGTGGAAGAAACGGAGTGGAAACCAATCGGCAGAATATACGTTAATCAGTTTTGTAGAGGAGGAGAGCTTGGAAGACGCACAAGTTGACGCACAACCTGACGCACAAGTTGTCGTGCAAACTGTCTCACAACCTGTCGCTATTAATAAACTAAACCAAACCAAACAATCTATTTTTATCGACGACGAAGAGTTCTTTTTGGTAGATTCTCTACAAGCTACACTTACTGCCCTGCTAGAGGATAGGAGCTATCTGGAGTTGATGTGTATGAATTTTAAGATTAGAGATATCCCCATTCTCGAAAACCATCTCAAGCAATTCTTTGCCGAACTCTCCACGAGGGGAGAGGTGTATAAATCTGAAAAAGATGCGAAATCTCATTTTGCTAATTGGCTAAAAATTCAACTTAAAAAGAAAGGAACTCATTATGCCCAAAATCAGTCAACTCATACTCCGACCATCCGATTGGAAGACAACAGCAGTAGTACAGCCTGGAGAAACACCGCTAACGCCTCTTCAACTGGCCTTGAAGCAATCATTAACAGCATCTCAATTGGTGGATGAGTGGAGCGGCACATTGGCACAAATCAATGTGAAACAAGATATTATGGAGGTTGCTAGCAAGAGTAATATCCCCACTTTGGCAGATGTTACCCGTGCTTTCGACAATGGCACAGCCGTTACGGTGATAGCCAATCATCTGCATAGCTTGTGTAGTTTTGGCGATACCGCAGTGAAGCAAGACCAATTTCTGGATACGGCTTTGCTCATCGCTACAGAGTATTACTTCCTCAACTTGAGTGAGTTGTGTTTATTTTTTAGGAGATGCAAAATAGGGAAGTACGGACAAATAGTGTGGGGACAACGATTGAATATTCAGCAGGTTATGACGGCTCTCTATCAGTTTGTGAGAGAACGAGCAGAGGCGATAAATAAGAGAGAATCTCAAAATATAGCTCACCAACAAGCGATGATGCGTACCGAAGATGTACCCGTACTGATGGGTGGACTAGATGAATTGCATGAGATGCAAAAAGAAGCACGAAAACACTATTCCATCTTTCGTAAAATCTTTCCTCGCCTACCTCCCGATTTATCTCCACAAGAATATTGGGCAGCTTGGAAGAAAGATGAAAACCGAGTGGGCAGAATCCTCTCTGCTTTTTGTATGAAGGGGAAGGGTGAGTGAAAAGGTTTGCTTAAGTCATGACATCGCTCGATCGGTGTCATGATCCTCTCATGTCGGTGTCAGAATGTTTTTTGAGCTTGATATAGAATGAGTAGAGAGGAAAGATCGAGCTAAGTTTTCAGGAGGATATCAAGCAGAATCTATCTTTCTGCTCTTTCATTTTCTGGAATACGGATGCTTCCACAACCATCAACTAGAGTA
>NZ_DYYK01000175.1:0-7218 GCF_020741705.1 Bacteroides coprosuis | reverse complement strand
ACTCTAGGCAAAAATATTTCAGCAATTGAAGTAAAAGGAACTTTTGATGATTGTCAAGATATGGTGAAAAGAGCCTTTTTAGATCCTGAATTACAAACCAAAAACCTCACCTCTGCCAATTCTATTAATATTGCTAGGTGGTTACCCCAGATGTTTTATTACTTTTTAATCTATCAAAAATTAAAATCAATAAATAAGCCTATTCTTGTTTCTGTTCCTAGTGGAAACTTTGGTAATATATGTGCAGGAATGCTGGCTATGCAGATGGGGCTACCTATCAATCATTTTATTGCTTCTACCAATGTGAACGATACTGTACCTCGTTTTATGAGTACTCAAAAGTATGAGCCACACCCAACAATAGAAACGATTTCGAATGCGATGGATGTAAGTAACCCTAGTAACTTCACTCGTATATTAGAGTTGTTTCAGCAGAAGACTAATCTGCTAGAAGAAAAACTGTCTTCTTATTCTTTTTCTGATGAAGAAACGGTACAACTCATTCAAGAACTTTATGCTGAAACTCAATATTTAGCTGATCCTCATGGTGCTGTTGGATATTTGGGGTTGGCAGCCTATCGCAAGCAATACCCCGATACGATTGGTGTGTTTCTAGAAACTGCTCATCCCGTAAAATTCCCTGAAAGTATTGAAAAATACTTAGGAATCCACATACCCATACCTCAGAGTTTACAACCCATTTTGGATAAACCGAAGCATTCTTACGAAATTGAAAGCTATGAAAATCTTAAAAACTTTTTATTATATAAATAGCAATAAAGGCTGTCTTACTTCATGTTGAGACAGCCTTTATTCTAAATGTACTTTAATTGAAACAATAGGGTTTAAAAGTATTTGATAATTAGCTATATATAGAATAAAAGGTATTATTTGATCAAGAGCAAAGGAATAGCATGTCGGTGTCAAGCAATCATCATGTCGGTGTCATCGCATTGTCATGTCGGTGTCAGAAGTTCCTCTTCTGTGTAGGAATTTTACTCGTAAATGCCGTAGTTTACGTATTGATTTTAGAATTTGTCTAATATTTTGATTAAAAAGTTTTATTATTAAACAAATTAAGATTACCATTCATTATTACTTATAAAACGAAGTGGTTTCGTCTTTTACTGGACGTGATTACTTTACCCCAACTCAAATTATTGACAGATTAAAACTGAAACCATGGATAAAAAAGGAATACTGGATGAATTGGCTGAAAAAATCAGAACTCATCAGTTTGAGCTTGCAAGAGAAATGCTCGCCGATATGAACCCTATTGATATAGCCGATTTATTTGATGATTTACCCAATGATAAATGTTTAGTTTTATTTAGAATATTACCGAAAGATTTATCTGCAGAAGTTTTTAGTAATTTACCTTCAGATATCCAAAAATCAGTTGTAGAACATATTTCAGATAAAGAAATTCAGGCTATTATAACTGAGATGCAGCTCGATGATACGGTCGATTTTATTGAAGAGCTTCCAGCCAACTTGGTGAAAAGGATATTAGAACAAGCCTCTCCAGACATTCGCACTCAAATTAATATTTTCTTAAAATATCCCGAAGATAGTGCGGGTAGTGTTATGACTGTGGAGTATGTAGCTCTACGAAGTTATATGACGATAGATGAGGCTCTGGTGAAGTATAAGAACTTAGCCAATATTAATAACAACAATGATATTTGTTTTATAATAGGTGAAACAAGAAAGTTGGAAGGAGTTATTTCTCTGAAAACGATGGTCTTATCTGATCCTAAGGCTGCCATTGTTGACGTCATGGAAAAGAATGTTGTGTCCGTTTTAGCTACAGAAGACCAAGAGGTTGTGGCCGATTTATTTAGAAAATATGACTTAAACTCTATGCCTGTAACCGATAAGGAAAATCGTTTGGTGGGTATTATTACGGTAGATGATATAATGGATGTTATTGTGGCAGAAAGTACCGAAGATATTCACAAGATGGCCGCTATTGATCCTTCTAAAGTTGAATATTTAAAAGAGTCTGTGTGGTCACATTCTAAGCATAGAATAACATGGTTGGTGGTTTTGATGATCTCAGCTACTTTTACGGGTATGATTATTCACAAATACGAAGAGGTATTAGAGTCTGCTGTAATGCTTGCTGCTTTTATTCCTATGCTGATGGATACAGGGGGTAACGCAGGTGCACAATCATCTACACTCGTTATTCGAGGTATGGCTTTGGGAGAAATATCGAGCAAGGATTTTTGGAAAGTTATTTGGAAAGAGTTTCGTGTGAGTTTGATCGTTGGTCTATTGTTGGCTGCTTTAAATTTTGCTCGAGTTTACTTTTTCGACTCCGTTCCTTTGAATGTTATTTTTGTCATTTGTATTAGTTTATACGTGACAGTAATCTTGGCCAAAGTAGTTGGTAGTATTTTACCTATGGCAGCTAAGTGGCTAAAATTAGATCCTGCTGTAATGGCTGGACCACTGATTACAACTGTTGTTGACGCATGTGCACTTATGGTGTACTTCTGGCTGTCAGTTCAATTGTTAACAGATATCATTCATGTTTAAGTAGATAGATCTAGAATAGAAAAAAAGGCTCCTAGTGAGCCTTTTTTTGGGTTTAAGATATTTGCGAGAAAGAGATTCACTCTATAAATCTTTAGTTCTTATAATATGAAGTATAGAATAATTTTAAAATATTAATTAAAATTAAATTTTAACGCAATAAATTTATAGAGGTTATTAAAAAATTATTATCTTCACATTCAAAATAAATAATCTAGTTTTTAGGTGCTTCTAGGATAGTACTTTATCCAAAGAAGTGAAAAGGGAATCAGGTGTAAATCCTGAACAGACCCACTGCTGTAAGCTTTTATAACTTTCTAATAAATACTACAATATCCACTGTCGGTAGATGATGGGAAGGGCAGTTAGAAAGGAAGCGAGTCAGAAGACCTGCCTAAAAATACAATCTACTGTTTCGGGGGATTTAAGAAACGGGATATAATTCTTGTCTATTTAGCTTATCAATCTGGATTAGATGCTTGTATCTTATGGCTCCCTGAGAGGATTAAAACCAAATGATATATGCAATTTAAATCTGTTTTAAAGCTATTCTATATCCTATTTTTATTATCAGTATTTTCTTCTTGTGAATATGAGGAAGACTTTCCTGCTGGTGTAGGCGAGGGAAATATTGAGGCAATCATATTAAATGAGGGTCGGATATTTACCAATATGGGAGCTATATCAGTGCTCTATCGAAATGGTATGGTTAGCCCAGATGTCTTTCGAGTTGTCAACAATCGCCCATTAGGTGACGTAGCACAAGCTATTCAACTGATAAATGGTAAGTACTTTATAACTTTAAATAATTCCAAAAAAATAGAGATAGTCCATCCCACAACTTTTAAATCAGAAGGAACTATACTTTATACCCAAGCAGGTTTGCCTCGTCAGATTGTTGCTATTTCAGATACAACGGCTATTGTATCTGATTTATTGAGCAATAATGTAGCTGGTGCCGACTTACCTAGTCAATTAGTGAAAATTCGTACGGTACCTCCTTATGGCACTCCCTTAGAATATATAGTGATAAGAAGATGGGTTGAATATATGGAAGTAGCCGAGAATAAATTATTTGGTATGACATCAAGAGGACTTTATGTTTTTGATTTAGATGATATTACCGAAGAAGGTAGCCGCATGATTGAAGAGGTTCATAATGATGAGATAACAAAAACCTGTAAGTTATTAAAAGATAGAAATAATAGAATTTGGGCACTAATGAATGATTATCAAAATAATAAGTTGTCGGGTGTCTTATTGAAGTGTGTTGATCCTAAAACAGAGCAAGTCGTTCAAACTTTTCAATTGCCTTTTGTTAAAAAAAAGGAAGCACAAGAGGGTGATGTGATTGGAGCAATAAGTTATAATCGCACTGATATAGATGCAAGTAAAACCAAGATTTATTTTAGTGTCCGTACCTATAAGCCAGGAAGTAAAAATGATTCTCAGCAAAGTATTTATGTATTGAATACTGTTGATGGTACTTTTGAATTACATCGCCACTTGCCTGGTATAGATATGATGTATGGCTGTGGAGTAAGTCCAGAAGGAGAAGTTTATATCTGTGATTGCTTAGATTATTCAGCTCAGCGAGGTTATATACGTCATTACAAAGAAAGTGGAAATATAAAAAGTTATAGGGTAGGAGTTTACCCTAGTCAAGTCTATTTCCCTGAATCAAATTAAGCACAGTAAAAGATGAAACAAATAGTATTTATAGCTTTCTTCTCTGTTTTAGTGCTGAATGGTTTCGCGCAGAAAAAAGATTCAGTTGCTTATGGATTGAACCTAGATGAAGTGCAAATAGTAGCTCGTAGAATTCAACATGCCAATGAGGCTAATGCAGGGGCAAAAGTATCCCATATTGAACCACAATTATTACAAATTAATAAAACCCGCTCTTTCTCAGAATTGTTAACCGATAATTCTGCAACTTATATAAAGAGTCTGGGTACTGGTGCATTATCTACTGCGTCTTTTCGAGGTGGAAGTGCAGCACAAACTCGTGTAAATTGGAATGGAATCAATATAACACCACCTATGTCAGGAGTCTTTGATTTTTCTCAAATTCCAGTATTTTTCGCAGATAACGTAAATCTATACTATGGAAGTAGTCATGTGAAGAGTGGAACAGGAGCAGTAGGAGGAAGTGTTAATATCTTCAATGATCCCGATTGGAATAAAGGAGTAACAGGTAAAGCCTTTGGTGAATATGGTTCATATAATACATATACAGGAGGAGGCCAAGTTAATTTTGGAGGAAGTCAAATTGCAACAAAAACAAGATTGTTTTATCAGCATTCAGATAATGATTACACCTATATTAATAAGGTACTGACAAGTGATCAATTTAGAGAAAAAAGAGAGGATGCTGAATATTCACAATTTGGAGTAATACAAGAAGGCTACTTTAAACCAACTAGATATACCCAACTTACAGCTATTGGCTGGTTGCAACAAGGTAAAAGGATGTTGCCACAGCCTTTGGGGATAGTCGGGAAAACTCATGAACAACAACATGAAAAAAACGTAAGAGGGTACTTTGGCTTTGATTATGTAAGGGGCATTCACGAGTTTCATCTGAAGGGGGCATGGCTTTATTATCGATTGAAATATGATAAATGGTTTGATGGTGGATTATTTGATCCAGAAGGAAATATTAACTCCTCGAAAACTTGGCAGGGAGTAGCTGATTATTCTTGTGCTCCCATCGATGAACTTGTTTTAAACACTACACTTACTTATACACATGATCAAATAAATGTGAGTAGCTATATTGATGTTGACTCTGCCAAATACATAATTGACAACACCTATTATCATATTCCAGAACCCGAGCCTCCATTGCGGCATTATCGCAATGTATTGTCTTGGCAAATGTCTGCAAGGTGGAGTCCTTTAAGGTGGCTTCAACTGCATGGACAATATATGTTTGAGCAGAATAATAGAAAGAATGTTTCTACTTGGACAGCAGGTTTTGCTACTAATTTCTTTGATAAGTCATTTTATATAAAAGGGAGTATATCCTATAATTACCGATTTCCTAGTATGAATGATCTATATTGGCGACCTGGAGGAAATCCAGATGTAAAGCCAGAAGATGGATATTCTTATGATGCCTCAATAGGGTATAAAAAGAAGCTAGCATCCTGGATAACACTCAATGCAGAAGCTTCGGGATATATTATGTATATAGATAACTGGATTCTCTGGTTACCTAAAGATGGAAATCAATGGATATGGACACCTCAAAATAAACGGAATGTACTTTCAACAGGAGCAGAGTTTGCGGGTAAGTTAGAATTGAAATTTGGAGAATTAAAGACGAGTTTATCGGGAAACTTTAGTTGGGCACGCTCTCGAACTCGTAAAAGGCAGCATATAGATGATAATTCCTATATGAAACAGATTCCTTACGTGCCTGAGTTTAAGTGGAATTCTCGCTTGGCTTTTGACTATAAACGGGCTTTTTGTTCTTGGCAAACGACTTATATTGGTAAACGGTTTGTAACGACGGATGAATCGTATTCTACTCGTCCATATACTATTCATAATTTATTATTCGGCTATCAATGGAATTTAAAAGGTGGAGTACAGCTCAGTCCTCAAATTCGTATTGATAATATTTTAGATACCTATTATGAATCGACTCAATATTACCCGATGCCGCTTCGTAATGTATTATGCTCTATTATGATTGAATTTTAATTTAAAATAAAAACAATGAAAAAGAGAATCTTTTATTTATTGTCATGTATTATTTTCATGGCAAGTTTAACTTCTTGTAGTGATAGTGACTCTAGTAAAGAAGAGATATTGCCTTTATCAGTGTCGATTGTAAATGGTGATAAACAAGATTTAGTGTTAGGTAAAGAACTTGCACTAGAAGCAAAAGTTGAAAATGGTTTAGACGCTCGTTATGAGTGGACACTCAATGGAGAAGATGTATCCAAAGAGCTGACTTATACTTTTGTACCTCAGAAAACAGGAAGTTATAATGTGCAATTTACTGCATATACAACTAAAGATGAGGCTACTGCGTCTGTAGTGATCAATGTGTATGTTGCTTTTGATCCAGTAAAAAGTATTGATGATATACAATTTTGGACTGGTGAAGGGAAAAATAAATCAGTTTTATCTGTTCAATGGATTAGTGGTGATGAATGGGAAGATCCAGAACAAGATAATGTGCATTTCTTAAGTTGGGGATACCGTTGGGATGAAAAAAATGAGCCAACAGGTCAGCAGATGATATTGGAAATAGCTAAGGCTGATCCTCGCCTTTTTGTATTTCTAGGAGCTGGTTTTGGAGGTATAGATGGTCATTCTATTAGAGGTTTTGGTTATGATGCCAATGGAGATGGGCAGTTTTCAATAAAAAACTCAAAAATAGCTAAAGTCTATACAGCATCCGATTTTAAAGATGGAGTTATTTTTATAGATAACCCCGATACTGGAGATGGATATGCTTCTGTAGATCCAGCCGATTATTGGTTTGGAGGTTGGCATGAAGGTTATTGTTCTTATTATTTGGGAGATGATGGAGAGAGTGTTCCAGAAAAATTCGATTATTCAGGTGTTATGGCAGAGGGTCGATATCTTACACCAAACAGTTGGGATTCATGGTCTTTCTCTTCTATAAATTCAGGAATGGTAAATACATTACCCCTACCT
>NZ_DYYK01000174.1:0-2506 GCF_020741705.1 Bacteroides coprosuis | reverse complement strand
TCCCAATGGCCTGTTTATCAACGAAGTTTACTTTATTTACGTAATCATCAAATATGTAAGAGATATTGACGACTGGCTCGATGCCCTACTAGATAGAGATTACCACACCTACATACTAACAAGGCCCAATGGCTTATTCCTAGAAACTGCAAAGTATTTAGACCAAAGAATAAACCTCTACAATAGGCATCTCTCCTAGAGCAATTACAGCTCCACTAGAAATAAACTTTACTCAAAAGTATCTACTTCACTAGGGTAATTATACAGAACCTATAAGTTGGGAAGGAATAAAAGAAATACTTTTAAGATTCTCGATAGCTATGATACTCCAGAGTTATCTTCTCATAAATTCGTTACCTCTGTATAGACCATCAAATGGTCGAAAGATTATAATTTACTGATTATCAATCATCTTTAGGGATAACCCTATTCCTTTTTACTAGAAAATAACTATATTGACAACTGTGTAATTAAGAAATACATAAACTAATTAAACGAAACGTTATCCTTACACAAAACCAAAGAGGGAGAATGGGCTAAAATTTATTATCCTCCCTCTTTTTTTATGCCCTGAAGTTTGCTCAAATACCAAAGTTATAGCTCCTCCTCTTTTAGCCCCTTACAATGCGTAAATATTTATTTATCCTAAAATAGCACGACAAAGGGTAAAATAGATACTTTAAGCCTCTAATCATCAAATTATTGACCTCCTTTTTTCACTATCTAACCTTTTCCTACTACCTTTGAATAAGAATTTTGTACCGATTTTAAACAGAAAAGAATGAAAAGAATCTCCTTCCTTTTAGGATTACTGATATTATTTGCCTTTGGACTGTCTATTGAACCTATTCTTGCCAATAATAATGACATAGCAGGAAGTAATCTATTCTCCAGAAAAAGTAAAAGACCCACGTTTGCCGTCATTGGAGATACTCATGTGGGGCAAATCGATAATAACGAAAAACTAAAGCATACATTGGACGTCTTAGTGAAAAGGCAACCCAACTTAGACGGAGTTTTTGTACTAGGTGATATGACTCTTACGGGTTCTAAAGAGGAATACGAACAGGTGAAAGAGATTTTTTCTACTCTACCCAAACACATCCAAGTGTATTATGTGATGGGTAATCGGGAAAGGATAAATGATCATCCTGCTCCAGAAGGTCAAACGCAGTTTGAAAAAATACTCGAGCAACCTCTGAATCATTTTGTGGATTTGAAAGGGTATCCTTGCATTATTTTAAATACTCAAACAAATGTTGAACCTTATTACAGTTCTACAGATAAAGAATACTTAGAAAAGGCTCTTGTGGCTGTGCGTAAACAGTATCCTAAAAAACCTATCTTTCTATTCTGCCACGTCCCTGCCGAAAACACGGTATATGGTTCGGGTATAGATGAAGGTTGGGGCAGCAAGGAACTTGTTAGCATCCTCAAAGATTACCCACAAGTAGTTGTTTTTTCTGCCCATTCACACTACCCTATATCTGATGAACGCAGCATCCATCAACAATACTTTACTAGTGTCAATGTGGGATCAACCGCTTTTATAGAGGTAGAAGGTGGCTATTCTGAAGGTACTCGTCCTCCGTATTTCGACCAAGTGGCAGAGGCTGCAATCGTAGAAATAAGCAAAAATCAAGATCTAGGTATTACTCGTATTGATGCTTTGAGAGGCAACACCATCAAAAACAACTGGATCATCAAAAACCCCATCAATCGTAGAGCTTTCAATCTTGCAAAGAGAGTGGATAATTCAAATCCTGAGTTTGCCATGGATGCCAATATAACCATCACAAAAGTAGAAGATCACAAATGTACCGTAAAGTTTCCTCAGGCAATAGACGATGATATGGTGCACCACTATGTACTCGATGTGATTCAGGAATCTGACAACAAGGTGTATCAACGCTATACCATTCTATCTCAGTTTTACTTAAATAAAGCAATGCCCCAAAAGCTACATTGGGAGGCTACAGGATTGAAAGGAGATACCCAATACAAGATACGTATTGTTGCTCTCGACTCTTCAGGAAATGCTTCGCAACCTATTAGTAGTGATTATTTTCACACCCCCGCTTTTACTCCTTCATCGGCCTATACTGCCCCCAAAGCAGATGTACTCGACTTAGTTTTCAATGATTATACAGGGCTAGATTATTCTACTGAACCGAATAATATCATCTATAGTGGCACTGAACCCAATACTCGTTTTGATGAAACTCTAAATTGCTATGTGGCCGATTTCAAAAAGGATGCAAACCTATTTTATCGCATTCCCTACTCCTCCAAAAAGTGGGCTGAGAAGATACAAAAAGGTTTTACCATCGAATTGTTTTACAAATCGAATGAGTTGCATAGTGCCATACCCATGGGAAGTATGAACGGCAAAGGCTTTGGCATTGAACAAAGCAAACTTGGAGAGCCTCAGCTATCTGTCTATATGGGCGATGGCTATAAGAGTGTAGGAGATTTTGTAGCTACATCTAAAACCTACAACCATTAT
>NZ_DYYK01000173.1:0-21213 GCF_020741705.1 Bacteroides coprosuis | reverse complement strand
ATCCAATTCAAAAAACAGATTTAATTTATCAGATTGAAGATAGACAACCCTTTCGGGAGGCCGTATTTGTGGCTCTTCAGCATCTTCTCGCAATATTCGTTGCCATCATCACACCGCCCTTAATTATTAGTCAAGCCTTGGGCTTTGATCATGAAACATCTAGTTTTCTAGTATCTATGTCGTTACTAGCATCAGGTATATCTACATTTGTGCAGTGTAAGCGATTTGGTCCCTTAGGTTGCGGTTTACTTTGTGTTCAGGGAACTAGCTTTTCCTTTATTGGAGCTATCAACTCTGTTTTTGCTCCTTTGGGACTGGGTGTAGCTGCTCTACCAGCTATCTTTGGGGTATGTATTGCAGCAGCTCCAGTAGAAATTATTGTAAGTAGATTGTTTAAATATACCAAGAAAATCATCACTCCTTTGGTTTCGGGTATTGTAGTTACCATGATTGGTTTATGCCTCATTAAGGTAGCTATTATCTCATGTGGTGGAGGGTATGCAGCACAGAGCAATAACACCTTTGGGAGTCTTCAAAATTTAGGGTTGGCTACTTTGGTATTAGTAGTGATTCTGCTTTTGAATAGTGTTAAAAATAAGTACTTCAGAATGAGCTCTATTATTATCGGACTCATAGTAGGGTATGTAGCTTCTTATCTATTGGGGCTAATTCATTTTGATGAGTTGACTCATTTGGGTTCTATCAATATCCCTATCCCTTTTAAATATGGATTAGATTTTAATTTATCGGCATTTATTGCGGTGGCACTCATCTATTTCATCACTTCTATTGAGGCGTATGGAGATATTACAGCCAACTCTATGATTGGTGGCGAACCTATTGAAGGTGATAAGTTTATGAAACGCGTGCAAGGAGGAGTGTTGGCAGATGGAGTAAACTCTATTATTGCTGGTATGTTCAACTCATTGCCCAATTCTATCTTCGCTCAAAACAATGGTTTAATCCAGCTTACAGGAGTAGCCAGTCGTTATATAGGTTATTATATTGCAGGTTTCCTAGTCATATTGAGTGCATTTCCTATTGTAGGTGGGGTGTTTTCATTGATGCCTGAGCCTGTATTAGGTGGTGCAGCCTTACTGATGTTTGGTACAGTAGCTGCTTCAGGGGTACGTATTATTGCATCTCAAAATATAAACCGCAAAGCCGTATTAGTATTGGCTGTAAGTTTTGCCTTCGGACTAGGAGTAGAGCTTGTACCCGAAATTCTATCTCAAATGCCCGAGTGGATTCGGGGTACATTTTCTTCAGGAATTACTACGGGAGGTCTTGTGGCAATCATATCCAATGCAGTGATTCGGATAAAAGACTAATATCCTTACTTTTCTATAAAATAAGACTAATGTGAACCCCGTCTATACTTTTGTATGGCGGGGTTTTATCTTTTAGAGTAGCTGTGTAAAAGGATATGAAGCATAAATAAAAACCAAGGCTTCTAGATCGTTTTTTTGAGATAAAGTATTTGATTTGCTTAGAATATAAAACAAAATTCAATCTTGTAAAACATGTAATTGGGGATGATTTAGTGAAATTCATTCTAACGTGCATATTTTCCTTTATATATCTAATAATAAGATTCTTCTAAGATATTCTGACACCGACATGACGATGACATGTCGGTGTCAAAGCATGTTCATGTCGGTGTCAGAATACTACTTTACTCTGGTTAAATGGAAGTCCTATTTTTCCTTTTGTTATCCGAGAAAGATTTCAAAGTCATTGTTTTCTTACTAAATGTATAGATTGTCTCAAAAATACTAGAAAACAGAAAAGCCATTTCCTTTATACTATAAGGTGAAAGTGTGTTATTAATAACAAATCGAAACTTTTATTATATTTAATATGATAAATATTTTGATATTAAATTAATATTCTATTAGTTTGTAAGCATACGAAGCAAATAATAAGAATTCAATATGAATCATTTGTCTATTAATATTATCGTCATTTCTATTATTCTACTGTTACAAACTAATAGTGGGTGAGAATGGCGTATCTATAATAGTAATATAATCTAAATAGTAATTTAAACCTTTCTCACTGTGTGGGAAAGGTTTTTTTATTGCCTTAAACAAACTAAAATGGAACAAATTTATGTGTTCGACACAACCCTAAGAGATGGAGAGCAGGTACCAGGGTGCCAACTTAACACTCTTGAAAAAATAGAAGTAGCCAAAGCACTGGAACGGCTAGGGGTTGATGTCATTGAGGCAGGATTTCCTGTTTCTAGTCCAGGTGATTTTAAGTCTGTCGTTGAGATATCCAAGGCAGTAACTTGGCCTGTGATATGTGCATTAACCCGAGCAGTAGAAAAAGATATCGAAGTAGCTGCTGAGGCTTTGCAATATGCCAAACGCAAACGAATACACACGGGTATCGGGACTTCCGACTATCACATTCGTTATAAATTCCAATCTACACCCGAAGAAATTATCGAGCAGGCCGTAAAAGCAGTCAAGTATGCTCGTCGGTTTACAGATGATGTAGAGTTTTATGCAGAAGATGCAGGTCGAACCAACAATGAGTATTTAGCTCGTGTAGTTGAAGCAGTAGTTAAAGCTGGGGCTACGGTAGTTAATATTCCTGATACAACAGGCTATTGTTTCCCTGCTGAGTATGGGGCTAAAATTAAATATTTAGTAGATCATGTCGATTTAAAAGATGCTATTCTCTCTACACATTGTCATCAAGACTTGGGTATGGCGACAGCAAATACACTATCGGGGGTACTCAATGGGGCAAGACAGGTAGAAGTAACCTTGAATGGAATTGGAGAACGGGCAGGAAATACAGCCTTGGAAGAGGTTGTGATGGCACTGAAAAGTCATCCCGAACAAGGGTTTGAAACCCATATTAATACTCATGAAATTTATCCTACAAGTAGGTTGGTTTCTAGTTTGATGAGTATGCCAGTACAAGCTAATAAAGCCATAGTGGGAAGGAATGCTTTTGCTCACTCCTCGGGAATCCACCAAGATGGAGTATTGAAAAATGTAGAAACTTATGAGATCATCAATCCTCAAGATGTTGGTATTCGAGATAATTCGATAGTACTTACGGCTCGTAGTGGTAGAGCAGCACTCAAAAATAGACTATCAACACTGGGTGTTACGCTTCATGCTGAAGAGCTGGATAAGGCTTACCAGAAGTTCCTTGAACTAGCCGATAAGAAGAAAAACATCCATGATGAGGATTTGCTAGCTCTCATAGGGAAAGATGCTGAAGCTCAAAGAATTCAAGTAGAATATCTACAAGTTGTATCGGGTATTGATGTTCGGAATGTTGCCAGTGTTGGTTTGAAAATAGCTGGAGAAAGATTTGAAGCCTCAGCGAGTGGCAACGGACCCGTAGATGCTGCTATTAAAGCTGTGAAACATATTATTCGCCGAGAGATGATTATTCAGGAGTTTTTGATTCAGGCGATAGATAGAGGTAGTGATGATACGGGTAAAGTGCATATGCACGTGGAATATAAAGACCAAGTGTACTATGGCTTTTCTGCCAACACAGACATCATTGCTGCATCTGTAGAAGCTTTTATTGATGCCGTGAATAAGTTTGAAGAAGCATAGCCTTCATTAACAACCTAAACTGAAATAACAAAACAATATAAACCTCAAATTATGAAAACTCTTTTTGATAAGATATGGGATGCCCACGTGGTTTCAAAGATGGAAGAGGGACCAACTCAATTGTATATTGATCGTCACTTTTGTCATGAAGTAACTAGTCCGCAAGCATTTGCTGGATTACGCCAACGGGGGTTATCGGTGTTTCGTCCTCAACAAACTACTCTAACTGCCGATCATAATATCCCTACCCAAAACCAAAACAAACCGATAGCAGATGTTACATCTCGAAATCAGGTAGATACACTAACCCAAAATGCAAAGGAATTTGGCTTAACTTATTTTGGGCTGGGACACTCCAAAAATGGAATCGTGCATGTTGTTGGTCCCGAAAACGGACTTACTCAACCAGGAATGACGATTGTTTGTGGAGATAGCCATACTTCTACACATGGTGCTTTTGGAGCAATTGCTTTTGGCATAGGTACAAGTGAAGTTGAGATGGTTTTAGCTACCCAATGTGTATTGCAGAGTCGCCCCAAAACGATGCGTATTAATTTTACAGGTAAGCTCTCAAAGGGGGTAACGGCTAAAGATATGGCTCTGTATCTGATCAGTAAAATGACAACGAGTGGGGCAACAGGGTACTTTGTGGAATATGCTGGAGAAGCTGTTCGTCAGCTTTCTATGGAAGGACGAATGACTTTATGTAATTTAAGTATTGAAATGGGGGCTCGTGGGGGATTAATTGCTCCCGATGCAACTACCTTTGAGTATCTGAAAGGCAAAGAGAATGCACCGAAAGGGGAAATGTGGAAAAAAGCCGTAACATATTGGAAAACCTTGAAAACAGATGACGGAGCAAAGTTTGATAAAGAAATATCCTTTGATGCATCACAGATTCAACCTATGATTACTTACGGAACAAACCCAGGGATGGGTATGTATGTAGAAGATAGTATCCCTACAACGAGTCAGATTCAAACTGAAAGTAAGGCTTCTTTTTTAAAGGCTTTGGAGTATATGGATTTCCAACCAGGCGAAAGATTGCTTGGTAAGCCTATAAATTATGTATTCTTAGGTAGTTGCACCAATGGTAGAATAGAAGATTTTCGAGCTTTTACCCAATATGTGAAGGGGAAGCACAAAGCTAATCACGTTACAGCTTGGCTTGTACCAGGTAGTTGGCAAGTCTTTCACCAGATTCAAGAAGAAGGACTCGATAAGATCTTAAAACAAGCAGGTTTTGAACTCCGTCAACCAGGTTGTTCTGCTTGTTTAGCAATGAATGAAGATAAGATTCCCGCTGGGAAATATGCTGTTTCTACGTCAAATAGAAATTTCGAAGGCAGACAAGGACCAGGCGCTCGTACTATATTGGCAGGTCCACTCGTCGCTGCTGCTGCTGCCATTACAGGAAGAATAAGTTTTCCGCACTTAGATTAAGCTTATAATTCTGATTTAAACTCAATTACATGTTTAATTTATGTTCGCTTCTGATGCTTTAAGCATAAGAAGTAGGACTTTAACATACCCAAAAATGAAACAATTTAAAACAATTACCTCTACATATATCCCTTTACCTATCGAGAATGTCGATACGGATCAGATTATTCCTGCTCGTTTTTTAAAGGCCACAACAAGAGAAGGATTTGGTGAAAATCTATTTGCAGATTGGAGATATGATGAAGCGGGTAATCCAAAACAAGAATTTATACTCAATGATTCCACTTATCAGGGAGAAATATTAGTAGCAGGGAAAAACTTTGGCTCTGGCTCTAGTAGAGAACATGCGGCTTGGGCTGTAGCCGATTATGGCTTTCGAGTCGTTATTTCAAGCTTCTTTGCAGATATATTTCAGAATAATGCACTGAATAATGGCATCTTACCAGTAGTAGTTAGTCCCGATTTCTTGAATAAACTCTTTCGGGCATCCAAAGAAAACCCTAAGCATACTTTGACTGTGAATTTAGAGAAACAAACAGTGTGTTTAGACTCTAGTGGGTGTACAGAAGTATTTGCTATCAATCCTTATAAAAAACAGTGTTTACTTCAAGGGATGGATGACATAGACCTCTTGCTCTTGAATCAATCAAAAATAGAGACTTATGAGAAAGTCAGACCCTGGAGTTACTGAGGAAGTACTTGCGTATCCCCGCCGAGTTGAAATACTCGATACTACACTTAGAGATGGTGAGCAAACTTGTGGGGTGTCTTTTACGACACAAGAAAAGTTAAGCATTATAAGGCTGCTCATTCAAGAGCTGCATGTGGATCGGGTAGAAATAGCTTCAGCAAGGGTGTCAGAAGGAGAAAGACGGACGGTGCAGGTAGCGGCACAGTGGGCAAAAGAAAATGGAGTGTTGCACCGACTTGAGGTTTTGGGTTTTGTTGATGGAGATCGCTCTTTACGCTGGATTGCAGATGCTGGTTGCAAAGTAGTTAATCTACTATGCAAAGGATCACTCAATCATTGCAAACATCAGTTACATAAAGAGCCTCAACAGCATTGGCAGGATATATCTGAAAGTGTACGATTAGCAAAAAAACTAGGATTAGATGTCAATGTATATCTCGAAGATTGGTCGAACGGCATGCGAAACTCCCCAGAATATGTATGGAATATGCTGGAGGCTTTAGAGAAGTTACCTCTTCAGCGAGTGATGTTGCCTGATACCCTTGGTATATTGAATCCCAACGAAACCTACCAGTATTGCTCTCAGATTGTAGAGAAATACCCTAAGGTACATTTCGATTTTCATGCTCATAATGATTATGACTTGGCTGTGGCAAATGTCTATTCGGCACTTCAAGCAGGAGTTCAAGGAGTGCATGTAACTGTTAATGGATTAGGAGAAAGAGCAGGTAATGCTCCGCTGGCTAGTGTGTTGGCTGTCATAGAAGATCAGCTCAATTTGCACTCCCAAGTTTGTCTGAGTAAGAGCTATCAGATTAGTAAGATTATAGAGACTTACTCTGGCATTCGTATAGCATCCAATCGACCTATAACGGGCGACTTTGCATTTACTCAGGTAGCGGGTATTCATGCCGATGGAGATTTAAAGCATAATCTCTATTGTAGCGAACTGTCTCCTGAACGTTTTGGACGTACTCGAGCTTATGCACTAGGAAAAACTTCAGGCAAATCAAACATCATTAAAAACTTAGAATTGATGGGGATGGACTGGGATGAAAAACTCATTCAGAAGTTGACGGATAAGGTGGTAGAGATGGGGGATAAAAAAGAACCTGTAACGCAAGATGAGTTACCCTACATCGTAGCTGAACTCTTAAATAACGGAGTAGAAGATCAGCCCGTTAAGTTATTAAACTATTCATTGACAGCTGCTAAGGGTATGCGACCTGTAGTAACCGTACAAATGGATATTGAAGGGACAGTGTATGAGGAGAATGCGGCAGGAGATGGACAATATCATGCTTTTACATTGGCAGTAGATCGGATATTCAAACGGCTCCAACAACCTGTTCCCGACTTAGTAGATTATGTGGTGGTTATTCCTCCAGGAGGTCGAACGGATGCTTATGTGCAAACCATCATCACCTGGAAATGGGAAGGACAGCTTTTCCGAACACGAGCTCTAGATGTAGATCAAACCGTTGCTGCCATAAAGGCAACACTCAAAATGCTTAATCGTATTAAAACAGAAGTAAAATGAAATTAAATAAAGACAAGAAGATGAATTTTAAGTTGGCTGTATTAGCTGGTGATGGTATCGGACCAGAGATTATGGCTCAGGCCCTTAAGGTAGTTCAGGCAGTCTGTACTCGTTTTGGACATGAGTTTAGCTGTGAGGAAGCTTTAGTAGGTGCTTGTGCTATTGATGCTGTGGGAGATCCCTATCCCAAAGAAACTCATCACACGTGCTTAAATGCTGATGCTGTATTATTTGGAGCATTGGGCTCGCCTAAATATGACAATAATCCCAATGCTAAAGTCCGTCCAGAGCAGGGGTTATTGAAGATGCGTAAATCTTTAGGACTTTATGCTAATCTTCGTCCTGTATCTGTTTTTGAGGGAATGGAGCACCATTCTCCCTTGAAAGAAGAACGTGTACGGGGAGCCGATTTTATGTGTGTGCGTGAGTTGACTAGCGGTTTGTACTTTGGCAAGCCACAAGGACGTAGTGAAGATGGAAATACAGCCTATGATACGTGTATTTATACGCGTGAAGAGATTGAACGTATATTAAAATTGGCTTTTGAGTTGGCTCAATCACGTAGAAAGAAATTGACGGTAGTAGATAAAGCCAATGTTTTGGCTACTTCAAGATTATGGCGTCAGGTAGCTCTAGAGATGGAACCTCGCTATGCCGATGTTGAAACAGAGTATATGTTTGTAGATAATGCAGCCATGAAGTTAATTCAGAATCCGACTCACTTTGATGTGCTCGTTACTGAAAACCTCTTTGGAGATATCTTAACCGATGAAGCTTCTGTAGTTAGTGGATCTTTAGGCTTATTACCCTCTGCTTCAATAGGAGTTCATACTTCACTATTTGAACCTATTCATGGATCATACCCTCAAGCTGCGGGAAAGAATATAGCCAATCCCTTGGCTATGATACTTTCTACAGCTATGCTCTTTGAATATGCTCTAGATGCCCCTGAGGAAGGACGATGTATTCGAGATGCAGTTCAAGCTTCTCTTGAAGCCAAAGTAGTAACAGAAGATTTAGCCGAAGGTACCCCAGCTTATTCTACATCGGATGTGGGAGATTGGGTAGCTAGGTGGATTGCAAAGAAGGAGGAAAGATGAAACACGAACTAAGAAGTGCTGTCAGTTTGATGGGGCGACGAATGGCTGGAGCCAGAGCTTTATGGCGTGCCAATGGAATGAAACCCGAGCAGATGGGTAAACCGATTGTAGGTATAGTAAACTCTTTTACTCAGTTTGTGCCAGGCCATACACATTTACATGAAATCGGACAGCTTGTCAAACAAGAGATTGAAGCAGCAGGATGTTTTGCAGCAGAGTTCAATACTATTGCCATTGATGATGGTATAGCAATGGGGCATGAGGGTATGCTTTACTCTTTACCCTCTAGAGAACTGATTGCCGATAGCATAGAGTATATGGCAGAAGCACACCGAGTAGATGCTTTGTTTTGCATAAGTAATTGTGATAAGATTACCCCAGGTATGCTAATGGCTACTATGCGTTTAAATATTCCTACAATTTTTGTTTCGGGTGGACCAATGGAAGCGGGAAAGCTCGGCAACCGACAAGTAGATTTGATTGATGCGATGGTAGAGTCTGCCGATCCCTCTGTTTCTGATGTGCAGATAGAAGCCTTAGAAGCAAGTGCTTGTCCTACTTGTGGGTCTTGTTCGGGTATGTTTACCGCTAATTCAATGAACTGCTTAAATGAAGCACTAGGATTGGCATTACCAGGAAATGGAACAGTATTGGCTACTCACGTTAATCGAATAGAGCTCTTTAAGAAGGCTGCTCATGTATTAGTAGCAAATGCTTTTAAATACTATCAGGCTGGAGATGAACGAGTTTTACCTCGTAGCATCGCTACCCGAGAAGCTTTTCTCAATGCGATGTCTTTGGATATTGCTATGGGAGGTTCAACAAATACCATTCTACACCTTTTGGCTATTGCTCACGAGGCTGAGGTGGATTTTGATTTGGAGGATGTAGATAGTTTGTCTAGCATGGTCCCTTGTCTTTGTAAGGTCGCTCCTAATTCTAAACGCTATCACGTTCAAGATGTAAATCGAGCAGGAGGTGTATTGGGAATTATGAACGAGTTGGCAAAGGGAGGATTGGTTGATACCCGTGTTTGCAGAGTTGATGCCAAAAGTTTGGAAGAGGTATTGCAAGAGTATGATGTTACTTCAACCTCCTTATCCTCTTCGGCAGAGCAGTTATTCCGTTCAGCTCCAGCATATCAAAGGAGTGTGAAGATGGGAAGTCAGAATCAAGAATACAAAAGCTTGGATATAGATCGGGCAGATGGATGTATTCGTGATTTAGCGCATGCCTATACGAAAGATGGTGGTTTGGCTGTGCTGAAAGGTAATTTAGCAAGAGGGGGTTGTGTGGTGAAAACAGCGGGTGTAGCTCCTGAACACTGGTACTTTAAGGGTACTGCCCGAGTGTTTCATTCTCAAGAAGAGGCTTGTATGGGAATCCTTACAGGATTAGTTCACCCTGGCGAAGTAGTAGTGATTATCTATGAAGGGCCAAAAGGTGGACCAGGTATGCAAGAGATGCTTTACCCCACCTCGTATTTAAAGTCGAAACACCTAGGAGAGGTATGTGCCTTAATTACTGATGGTCGTTTTTCAGGAGGAACATCGGGCTTATCTATTGGGCATGTATCACCCGAAGCTGCTGCAGGAGGCATTATAGCCTTGGTGAAAGATGGTGATGGGATAGAGATAGATATTCCCAATCGTAGTATTCAGTTATTAGTTTCAGATGAAGAATTAAATGAAAGAAAAAAAGAAGAAATAGCCCGAGGAAGTGAGGCTTTCACTCCACAAAGAGAACGACAAGTTTCAAAAGCATTAAAGGCTTATGCTCATTTTGTAAGCTCAGCCGATAAAGGTGCAGTACGCATGATCGATTAAATTTTATAGTAATGGATAATTATGAAAAGAATGCAAAAAGAATAACGGGTAGTGAAGCTCTAGTACGCTCACTACTTGCAGAGGATGTAGAACAGGTTTTTGGATATCCAGGTGGTGCTATTATGCCTGTTTTCGATGCCTTGTATGATTATAAAAATCAGATACAACATCGCTTAGTTCGTCATGAGCAGGGAGCAATTCATGCTGCACAAGGTTATGCTCGTGTAACAGGCAAGGTAGGTATCACACTTGTTACCTCAGGTCCTGGAGCTACCAATCTGATTACGGGATTAACAGATGCCATGATGGATAGTACTCCTTTAGTAGTTATTTCGGGACAAGTAAATTCTTCTTTATTGGGCTCAGATGCTTTTCAAGAAGCCGATGTCATTAGTGTAACGCAGCCTGTTACCAAATGGGTTTGTCAGGTTCGCCGAGCTGAAGACATTGCTAAGGCAGTATCTAAAGCTTTCTATATTGCTTCTACTGGTCGTCCAGGACCTGTTATGATTGATATTACTAAAGATGCACAAACTTCACTTTGTGATTATGAATATGTAAAGACTACCTATTTAAGAAGTTATCAACCTAAACCTGATCTTCAACTAGAGTGTATTCAGCAGGCCGCAGATTTAATAAACTCGGCTCAAAAGCCACTAGCTCTTGTGGGACAAGGGGTTGTTTTGGGAAAGGCAGAACAAGAGTTGACAGAGTTCCTAGAGAAAGCGGATATCCCATTTGCTTCTACTTTGCTTGGGCTCTCAGCTCTTCCATCTAAGCATCCTTTGAATTGTGGTATGCTGGGTATGCATGGTAATATTCCTCCCAACATGAAGACCAACGAATGTGATGTATTGATTGCGATAGGTATGCGTTTTGATGATCGGGTAACGGGAGATTTAGCTTCGTATGCCAAACAAGCGAAGGTAATCCATTTTGATATTGATTCTGCCGAGATAGAGAAGAATGTGGTAACTACAGTGCCCATCTTGGGAGATGTAAAAGAGACACTACCATTGGTAACAGCTCGGTTAAGTACGCATACGCATACGGCATGGAAAAAGAGTTTTGATGTGTATCGTACTAAAGAGTTTGATTGTGTAATACGGGATGAGCTTTTCCCCACTTGCGATACCACTTTAAAAATGGGCGAAGTTGTGCATATGGTGTCTGAAGCTACAAAGCATCAAGCTATTTGCGTAACAGATGTAGGACAAAATCAAATGATGAGTTCTCGTTATTTCAAGTTTAGTTCATCACGTAGCTTGGTAACCTCGGGAGGACTTGGAACTATGGGCTTTGGTTTGCCTGCTGGTATTGGAGCGAAATGTGGGGCACCCCATCGTACCGTGTGTGTATTTGTAGGAGATGGTGGATTGCAGATGACAATACAAGAGCTAGGAACTATAATGGAATACAATCTAGATATTAAAATCATCTTGCTCAATAATAATTATCTCGGTATGGTACGTCAGTGGCAAGAGATGTTTTTTGATCGTCGCTATTCAGAAACCTATCTAAAGAATCCTGATTTTGTTCGTATTGCTGAGGCCTATGGCATCCGAGGGAAAAAGGTTACGAAGCGTAAGGAATTATATTATACAATAGAAGAAATGCTTTCGCATAGAGGACCTTATCTGCTTGAAGCTGTAGTAGAGAATCAAGGTATGGTTTACCCTATGATTCCTGCAGGAGGTAGCGTAACTCAAATTATGATAGGTAACGGACAAACCCTTTAAATGATGAACTATGGAAAAGAAAGATTTATATACACTGACTGTTTTCTCAGAAAACACAGTGGGAGTACTGAATATGATTGCCTCTATCTTTACAAGAAGGCAGATGAATATTGAAACACTTTCTGTTTCTCCATCTGCTATTCAAGGCATTCATAAGTTTACCATTACCACCTTTGTAGATGCAGAGAATACGGTACGAAAGTTAGTGGCCCAGATAGATAAGAAAGTAGATATTTTAAAAGCTTTCTATCATCGAGATAGTGAGCTGATTTATCAGGAATTGGCTTTGTACAAGATCAAGACGCAACTCTTCTTAGAGTCGAGTGGAGTGGAGGAGCTTATTCGGAAGCATCATGCTATCATTCTGGATATCAGTGATCATTCTACTGTAATACAAAAGACGGGGCATTACGAAGAGACCCAAGCCCTCTTTGAAGAGCTTTCCGAGAAAATAGGGGTTTTACAGTTTATTCGCTCGGGTAGAGTAGCAATTACAAGGTCTAAAGAGGAGCACTTGAGTAATATGCTTGCTCATCAAGAAGCTGTTTTAGTACAAAACGTATAATCATTTTAAATAAATAAAAGATATGGCAATTATGAATTTTGGCGGTGTAGATGAAGAAGTAGTAACCCGCAAAGAGTTTTCACTCGAAAAAGCAAAACAAGTATTAAAAGAGGAAACAATAGCCGTAATAGGTTATGGAGTACAAGGACCTGGGCAGGCTCTAAACCTAAAAGAGAATGGTTTTAAAGTAATTGTAGGACAGAGAAAAGAGAGTAAAACATGGGATAAAGCCGTTGCAGATGGTTGGGTACCTGGAGAAACCCTCTTTGAGATTGAAGAGGCTTGTAAAAGAGGTACTATTATTCAATACCTTCTTTCGGATGCGGCACAGATTATGCTTTGGCCTGTAGTAAAGAAACAGCTTACTAAAGGAAAGGCACTCTATTTCTCACACGGTTTTGGTATAACTTACAAAGAGCGAACAGGAATTGTTCCTCCTACCGATGTAGATGTTATCTTAGTGGCTCCCAAAGGTTCGGGAACAAGTTTAAGAAAAATGTTCCTTGAAGGTAGGGGACTAAACTCTAGTTTTGCTGTATTTCAAGATGCCACTGGCAAAGCTAAGGAGCGTACTATTGCTTTAGGTATCGGTATCGGTTCGGGCTATCTGTTTGAAACCACCTTTCAGCGTGAGGTATATTCCGATTTAACTGGAGAGCGTGGAACATTGATGGGGGCTATACAAGGTCTTCTTCTTGCTCAATACGAAACTCTGAGAGAGAATGGTCATACACCTTCCGAGGCTTTTAATGAGACAGTAGAGGAGCTAACTCAATCTCTTATGCCTCTATTTGCCGAAAAAGGAATGGATTGGATGTATGCCAACTGTTCTACTACGGCTCAGAGGGGAGCACTCGATTGGATGACACCTTTTCATGATGCTACCAAACCTGTATTTGAAAAACTATATAAAGAGGTAGCTTCGGGTAGGGAAGCTCAACGATCTATCGACTCCAATTCTCAATCTGATTATCGTGAAAAACTCAATAAAGAATTGAAAGATTTGCGTGAGAGTGAAATGTGGCGTACAGGATCCGTTGTTCGTCAGTTGAGACCAGAAAAGAATTAATGTGTTTTGTTTATAATTTAAAGGTGAAGGGGGAGAAATCAATTTTTATAATGAGGTTTCTCCCTTTTTTATGAAGTAAAATATGAGAATTTATAGGTGTAGTAAATGGTATAAGTTCTTCCTTATTTCATACGTGTTAAGTCTGGTTTTTGAAGAAGAAGTAGATTCACTTTGACACCGACATGTCAGTATCATATCGGTGTCATCGTATCATCATGTCGGTGTCATGATGATACGATGACCTAGGCAAGATATAACTTTATTCGTCATCTAATTGTAACAAAAAGTGAGAATAGAGCCTTGTAGCGTAAGAAAGAGAAGCAAGAAATGCTTGTATCTTACTACTATTTTTTAAATAGCAGATGAATCTAGTTTTTATTGGAAATACGAATATTTTAATATCGAATTTTAGAAAAATAGCAAATGAAAATAACCAAGAAAAAAGCGAGAATATTGTATGGAATAGCTGTTTTGTTACTGAGTGGCATTGCCGTAGGTTGCTTCCATTTTAAGGTGTATGAAATCCTTCCTTTTATCTTGATTATTGTTATAGTAAGTACTATTAGTGTAGTCAACTTAGATAATGTAGATAAGATGGAATAATAAGAGATGATATATTATTTATTTTTAGTTTGTAGAAACCTAAGCATTTACGAAAGTAATTCGCTTAGGTTTTTTTATAATAGATCTATCAATTAATAGAAATCCCCAAGATGCGATAAATTTCTATAAACTAAATCGGTTGGGTAAAACCCTTACAAGTAGAGATTTAGCGATGTTGTAGGTAAGAATAGAGCTCTTTTTGAGGAGTTTTGTAACACTCAAAATGCGAATGACTTACCTAGCAAGTTTGTTTAGGGGTTGGAAGTTGAAGATTAGCGAGTAGTACTATACAATAACGAAGGAGATCATGGCCTAGAGTACAATTAGATAATCTTCTTTTATAGATTTCGATGCAGATGTTTATGGAATAAAGGTTATCTTTAATTGGTACTAAAATATGTGATTATGCTGCTTACCTTACTCATTATGACTTATGCTCTATCATTGGGTGTTCCTATCTATCAAGGAAACTCCACTTATACAAGCGATATTTTGTGTAATTATGATGGGAGGTATCTCTAGAAAAAGGATTCTAGCTACAGAAGTGACATCCTTTATCACTTTGATGGAAAATATATTTATAGAGGTAGCTCCAATTATAGCAGCGATATCCTTTACACTTACGATGGTAAGTACCTGTACCGTGGCAAATCTACCTACCAGAGTGACATCTTGTATCATTTTGATGGTAAACATATCTATCGAGGCAATTCTTATTATACTAGTGATATCCTCTACACCCTATCTGGAGAACACCTTTACAGGGGTAAATCTACTTACCGTAGCGATATCTTGTTTACTCTTGGCAGACCCATGCCCGTAGCTATACTTTTTTTGTTAGTGCTGTAAAGGGAAACATATTAACAACTTATAAATCATCCCTTTTCCATACGGTATCATTCTCTTCAGTTCTGTTAAAAGAGCTTTATAGGCTCTATGTAGGCTATAATCTAATGCTGAATCGTAACTTATCTGTAATAAAACAAGACAATATATGTAGCTGGTTTTATTTAAGTGAAGCGTGATATCTGTGTTTCCATAAAAAATAAGTTTATTGAAATTAGAAATATCTCCCATTCTACAAGGAAGAAGGAGAGAGGTATTCATTAAAACACAAATATATGGGCAAGCTCTATGTGATAGGCTTGGGAGGCACAGGTGCCAGAGTCTTAAAATCGCTAACAATGTTGATGTCTGCTGGGGTAAAAGTATCAGCAGACCAGTTGATTCCTATTTTGATAGATTCCGATTTAAAGAATGGTGATCTAGAGAGAACAATAAAACAATTGCACTTGTATCAGGATATAAGTTCTTTGCTCAACGCAAATCAACTCCCAGAGGGTTCATTCTTCTCCAATTCGATATTGTCACTGAGGGGAGGTTTTATGCCCGATGCACCAACTGCTATCTTTTCTCATACACTGAAAGAATTGCTAGGTGTACCATATATGCAAAATGTGAAGGGTGAAGAAGATGAAAATAAGGCTCTACTCGATGCTTTGTTCTCCGAGAAAGAACTCCAGTTTAAATGTGTGGATGGCTTTGAGGGAAAGGCAAAAATAGGTAGTCTTTTGTTTCAAGAGTTTTTGAACCATGAATTCAAAAAGAATGTCTGTCAAAGCTTTGAGGAGGGTGATAAAATATTTATTATTGGTTCTACATTTGGAGGTACAGGCGCAGCAGGTATTCCCCAGTTGATAGATCGATTACGCCATATTTCAGAAAATGATTATCCCAATGCTAGTTTGATTAAAAATAGTCAGATAGGAGCAATCTATATTTTGCCTTATTTCAAGGTGGAGCAAGAGGATGAATCTCCTATCGACTCATTTACTTTTACTTCTAAATCAAAATCTACTCTCAAGTATTATTTAGGTTCGGGAGTCAATAATCTGCTCGACTATCTATATACGATAGGAGATACTGCTGGAGCAAAAATGTACCCAAACTGTAGAGGAGGAGCACAACAAAAGAATCCTGCACATTTTGTAGAGATGATTGCAGCCCTTTCTATTTGGCATTTTTCTACGCAAAACCTCCAAGCCGAAAACTGGGAAAAGCGTATGGTTCGTTATCTAGAATATGGTTTAGAAAATGATGTGGATGTGGTAACTTTGGATGATTTACCTCTCACTACTCAAAGAGTATTAGAACGTCCATTGATTTCTTACTATCTATTTTGTCTTTTCATCCTCAATGCGCCTTATATTGGCACAGCAGAGAGTTGGAAAAAAAAGATTGGCTTTGAGGATGAGGCTAGCATTGAGCTTATGAAACAAATGGCTCACTACTATATAGATTGGCTTCAAGAGTTGGCAGATAATACAAGGTCTTTTGCCCCATTTTACTTGGATGGAAGCAATGATAATTTCTTCGATTTTATAAAAGGAGTGGTTACACGTAAGCAGATGTGGACCGATAAGATTGTCAAACTAGATGGGTATAAGTACATCAACCAAACTTTGAACCGTTTGGCAGATAAGGTAGATAAAGGAGCGTCTGCTCATGAACAGTTTTTTCAATTATTTCATCGGGCACTATCGTTGATCGTGGATGAAAAATACGGATATTAATATGGCTAAATTACTACGTTTGCATACCAATGGAGGAGACACACTCAAAGGCTGGTGTGAAACCCGCCTATACAATAGAGATATTGAAGAAATAAGAGATCCCAACGCTGCGTTTTCGGCTAAGGAGATGACTTCCATACCCTCTTCTTTTGCTCATTTACACATTGTAAAATGTGCTTTTCAATATGTCATTGATAGTAGAAGGTTGAAGGGTGAAACCAAGTGGCATTTGCTGGTTTCGCATAGCTTAGATGTAGGAGAAATACTCTTCAACTACCATCGCTACAAAGATAAGTTTGAGATTGTGGAGTGGAAAAGAGAAGATGCTTTGCTTAAACTGAAGCAATCGAGCTATAAACATCATCCTGCTTTAGCTGAAGTCATAGAGCAATTTATGCGTCTGGAGGCCAATTTTGGTTTAAAAGATTTAGAAAGCATATTCCTTTTAAAATACATCGGTCCAGGTAAAAAGTCCGATTTGGATATTGTAGGAGGTATTTCGCCTATGACTCTGTTCTTTGCTTCGCCAGATGATTTGAGTTATATTAGTGAGCATGTAGATTTGGGTACTCATAAAGCTTTCGAACTTAAAGGTACTCCTTTAAATGAAAGAGATTATTATTATCAGTCGTATATCCTCTATCTCAAAGTGATACATACTGAGTTCTACCGCTTATTTCCTGAGCTAGGAAGCTACATCAACTTTTTTCAGTACTACATAGAATCAAACGAACAAGAAATGCTTCTGGAGTTATCAAACAATCAAGAATATGAACCTTTAGTTCTAGATAAAGGTGCGACAATAAAAATTTGGGGTGAACCTCTACCTATACGTAAGAGTAGAGAGATGTGAATTTTAGAAACGAGAGAAAGACCTATTTAAGTTAGCTTAGATAGGTCTTTTAAGTATTTTGTAGATTGATATTTATACATACTCAAACGGAATAAATATTCTTATTTTATTGCAGAAATTAGAATACTCATTTTGACACCGACATGATGATGACATGACACCGACATGATGTTGTTTTGACTTACTCAAACTGCTATTTTAACCCTGATAAAACCTGAGGATAATTAGCGGTGTATTTTTATACATTTGTACTATTCGGGTAGAATAAGAAGAGGATATGGATCTGTTTGATGAGGTTTGACAAATTATAGACTAGTTGCTTATTGAAAAGAGATAAAAAGAGGCCATCCTTGGATATCAGATAGCCTTTCTATGATTTGCGTTTGATGTGCAATTTTGTCATTTACTGTACTTGAGGATAATTAATCACATACTTTTTGCCCTCCTTGGTTGTTACAAGTGCCATATCATTTTGATTGGCCGTTTGAATGCGTACATTTGATTCTGCTGGGAGTGAGAACCAACCCACATAAGAGAACAGCCCCGTAGCACCATAAAACTTACCCAGTTTCTTCAATTCCTTCACACTAATAGGTTCAATATCTACTTCTTTTTTATTAAAAGTAAGAGAATTAAAGAGTCTTTTTACTTGAATAATGTCATCGGTTATTTTGACACAGATGGGCATCCGAAAAATAAAATTCAATAAGAGAAGTAAAAAGAGGGCATACACAGCCAGATAAAGAATATTTGTAGCATCAGATATATAACTCAAAAGAAATAATATAGCCAACCCTATAACGGTCTGAATAATGACGCTTCTGCTTGGTTTCAAATAGTAAGTCATAAGTCTATATTTTATATTAAAAGATAGATTAAGGTGATTAACTTAATCTAAAGAGTGCTTTACTCTCTTATATAAAAACATATAGTAAGGTAATAATGTTTTTGTGAATTAAAAAGTAAATCGTTGAAATTAAACTCTTTGAGGAGAATAGAGTCTATTATAATAGCACTAAAACATACTGATAGCCGAAGAAGGAAGCTTGGTTTTCTTTCCCATCAGTTTTTGCATCTCAGGGTCGTAAATAGGAATATTAATTACATATTTCTTCCCATTGTCTTTTTCTATCAGTGCAATATCTTTTAAGTTAAGAGCGGAAAGATAGTATTTTCCGACCCCTGATGTAGAGTACCAACCTGTATAACCAAATATTCCTCCTGAAGCCCAAAGGCGAGCACTTTCTCTGACATTATTATAAGTGAAAGAGCTTATTTTTATCTTCTTACGATTGAACTTGATCGGGTATAATAAGCGATTGACACGAATAAATTCATCATTAATTGTAATGCTATAAGGCATCACCAGTAGAAAGTATAAAAAGATAGATAATCCCCCTATGGTAAGGATATTTAAGATGATACTAGGCCCAAAATTACTAATTAGGGTAACAATAATACCAATACCTAATAGGGTAAAGATAATGACAGCCTTGCTCGGTCTTATATATATTGTCATGGGTATTGGTTTTTTAGATTCATACTGCAAAATATAATAAAAATACAAGGAAGCAAAGCAAACAGCTAAGAATTCTTGAGAAAGGATTGTATTTATCTAACGAGTTGTTTATCAATGTCTGTACGACTCTAGTTTCTCCTTGAATCACTTTTTGAGTACTTCTAATTTTTTACAATCTAGAGGTTTTTTAGATTCAGCCTATAGATTAGTTGGGTGATACGAGAATACACACTATTTGAAATGATTTTTCCTATAAGTTCTAAAAGTGGGGAGAGTTTGTGAAAACAGGAAGGAGAGTAGTACTGTTTTATATCAATTATTATTAGGCTATAGCATCAAGATGCTACGGGTTTTATGCATAATTCATAAATAAATTTTTACCTTAGCTTATGTTTTAGTAAGATTTATAAAAAGTAGAAAAGGATGAAAAGTAAAAAATATGTATGTATCATGTGTGAATACGTGTACGATCCCAATAGAGGAGATCCGTGGAGCGATATTCCCCCAGGTACAGAATTTGAAGACTTGCCCGACGACTGGGTTTGCCCCAAGTGTGGAGAAGGTAAATCAGCATTTGAAGAGTATAAATGGAATCATATAGATTTTGATAACCTATAAAGTTAGGAGAGAGGAAGATGGATATTTTCCTCTTTTTTGTATAAGACTAATTCATAAGTTGTTATAAAATTATAAATCAAAGAGCCGTTTTATGCTATTATAAAATAGATTACATAATTTTGCATTCCAATAAATAAAGAGTCCTAATTGGCTGAAAAGATATATCAGTTGGAGAACTAATATATTCACTACATTCATTCGGTTTCAAATTACTCGTAGTTTCAATTAATTATAAATTTTATCCAAACAATGAAACATCTTGTAGATATCAATTCATGGAAGAGAAGAAACAGCTACGAATTCTTTAAAACGTTTCAAAACCCCAACATTTCTATTACCTCAGAAATAGATTGTACCCATGCACGTGAACAAGCCAAACAAAAGGGACAATCCTTTTTTATCTATTATATTTATTCTATGCTATGTGCCATGAATGAAATTGAAGAGTTTCGTTATCGCATTGATGCAGAGGGTAGGGTATTATATTACGATACAATTGATATAACTACTCCTATATTACTTAATGATGAAGGAGATTGTGCAATAGTGCGTATTCCATTTATCAAAGACTTTAACGAGTTCTACCCCAAAGCAGTAGCTATTGTAGAAGAGGCAAAAAAACAAACTGAAAGTAATTTTGGTACAGAAAACTTAGATGAAGAAAATGATCCTTACGGTACTATTTTTCTAAGTGCAACCCCCGATTTATATTTTACCTCGTTGGTAGGTGCTCAAGAAAAAAGAGAAGGAAATTCATACCCTTTATTAAATGTAGGCAAAGCTATATCCCGTGAAGGCAAACTCGTTATGCCTGTAGCAATCACTATCAGTCATGCTTTTGCAGATGGATTGCACATCACTCGCTTCTACCAAAAAATAGAAGAAAGACTAAATTCACTATAACAAATATTCTTTATAGATAGATAAAAGAGGATGGCTAGCCATCCTCTTTTTGTGTTATTTAATAAGTGGATGGAGTATTAAGTGGTGTCGTATGTATTGTTTATTTACTGAATACTTATTGTATGTCGATCCTATATTAAAATCTCGATACCACCTTTAGGCTTCGAAGAGTAATGACGTTTTATTTTTTCTTCAACTACCTTTTTGTTCTTAACTCTATAACAGATCTGTTCTGAAGACCATGTTTTAATATCTACATAATAGCGGTATAATGCCTTAGAGTATTCTTCTACTAAAGAAATACCCTGCCGTTCTGTTTTCAATATTTTACGATTACTCGTTTTTGTCTCACATATTTCCAATAGAGGTAGTCTATTCGTGCAACTAAAAATCTCTTTCATTGTAATTAGTGGACCTGTATAAATAGAATCTAATTCTCCATCAACATACTTTTCTACACTTCTAATTAGGACTCCTCCAAATTGGGATAATTGTCCATCAGATAATTGAGTTTTAAAGGTAATATCAACGCCACTATAATGGAAAAACCACTCGAATGCATTTGTGTTTCTTGGATATGT
>NZ_DYYK01000172.1:0-24703 GCF_020741705.1 Bacteroides coprosuis | reverse complement strand
ATACCAATAAGCTCTCCTTTTTCAATTTGTAGGGAAGGTATATTCAGTACTTCTTTCTTGTTGTAAGATTTTATAATGTTTTCTATTTGTATCATGATCTTTTGTATTATGTGTTGATTTAAGTTTTATCTCAGTGAGTTTCTGATTGATTCTAAATTGTTATACTTGTTTTTGTTCATTCTGTGAACTATGTTTTTAATCCATAAAGGAGATAAAGCAGCAATCATTCCATTACAACCAATTATAAGAAATGAAGCTAGAAGAGTGTTTTGAATCAATAAATAGGTCACTGAAATAATAGTAGGAACTAACACCATAGTTACTATCATAATTAGAAAAACCATAGCATTAAAATTCTTATTCATTCTTGTTTTGGTTTCAGGAAACATAGCTACCTTATTGAAGGTATAGCATTGTAAAGTAAGAAAGGAAATCAATCCTGGTGAAAAAGAATATAATGCAATTAAGGAATCAATTCCTAGGTTTGAAATAAAAACAGGTATCGCACAAATAAGAGTAAACGCAAATAGGATGATATTGCTTATAATGTATTTGCTCTTGATAACATTGACCAATGTCTCTTTTCTTGTGAAGTAGAAATCCATATATGCAGATTCATAGGGTATATAAGTAATATACATGAATATTGAAGGATAGATAAACCAAAAATAATTTCCTTCAATGACATTGGTTATATTCTCTTTACTATATATTCCGAGGATGAAAAAGAAGATACTAAAAGGAATGATAAGTAAGATATTCCTCATCTTTTTTGTTCGTAAGATAAAAAGTAAGTCATTTTGCACTTGCTTCCCGATTTGTCCGAAGCTCTCAAACTTCTTGCTTTTTGCAAATAAGTTAGATTTATAACTGTCCTTATCATCTGTAATCTGGTCAATTTTAAAATTGAGAATGTGCTTGTAGTTGCAAGAAGCGATGAATAGATAAAGACTTAATCCTATAAATATAGAGAGTAATGCATATATCCATTTAGCGGGGAATAGTAAGTTTAAAAACAGAGATATAGTGTTGTTCTCTTCTAGTTGGTAATAACACCATCCACTTATGAGAAAGAATGTAGCAAAGTATCCCATTAGTCCTAATAAGGATAGAATCTTTTGTTTGCTAAAATAAGTTTTAAAAAGGATAAATACTTGTTTGTTTACAGCTAAAAGAATAATGACAAATATCGGTGCAAAGATTAACCCTAATACTCCACTATAGATATAATTTATAGCCGCATACACCGGTGTGGCTATTGCAAAGATTGTAATAATTAAGGTATCAATAGAAGTGTATAAGCATTTGAACTGTGCTACTTGTTTCTTGGGTATAGGAAGTAGATACAGAGCGGGCAGTTCGTCATATAGAAAGATGGGTAGGGATAGGCGGATAAAAAACTCATAAATTAGTACAGGGGCAATAATAATTCCTGCTATCGCTAGAATTGGAAAGATATCAAAATCTTCATTTTTTGATGCCATTATAAAAGTGATAGAGAGGAATATCATCAGTAGAAGTGTACCTCCCAGAAAAAGATATTGTAATACTTTCGAGAGCATTTTGACATCCTTCCCTGATGATCGCTTATTTCCTAATCTATTCATACGGAAAAGCTCTTTGAAGGTATTAAATGTTGATGTGTTCATAGGGCTTGAGTAATGTATTTTTTTAACAAATATAAAGATATCAATTAGAACTATATTAATACTCTATTATTTGTTTTTATTTTAAAGTAATCTAAAAAACTATCTAAAGGTGTGATAAATCTCAGATCCTTTGACCTTTTTAAAATAAGAAAGCCTGCTGTAAAGCAGGCTTTCTATATCTATTAGATGTATTATATTACTTTTCTTCTGGGCTAATCATAACAACTTCAATTCGGTTCTTTTGTCCAAAGAAGTCTTTAGCAAAAGCCTTAATTTCATTGTTAGTTATGCTCTTGATAAGGTCTTCATAGCCTTCTACAATATTAATACCATTTCTAAGGTATTCATCAATAGCACCGCTCCAGTATCCGTTTTCATTTAAAAGTTCGCTATATTGTTTTAGCATACTTTCTTTTACTTTGTCTAGATCTTTTTTGCTAGCACCGTTTTCGCAAACGTTATCTATCTCACGGTAAATAATTTCCATAAGTTTTGCTCTCTTATCAGGATCAGTGTCAAAGTTGATTATAAATGAACCTTCTTCAGTTGGAAGCTTACTAATACCTCCTTGAACACCTACTCCATAAGTACCACCTTCATCTTCTCTTACTTTTTCTGTATAAACTAATGTCATCACTTGAGAAAGTATATTCATTAGCATTTTATTCTTAAATGTATAATCAGTATTACCAGTGTAGTAAGTGAATATAGATGCTTTTGCATGATCTTGCTTCTTAATGAATTCTTTATTTTTCATGCCTTTAGCTGTGTCTATTTTTCTATCAATGAAATTTTCTTTACGATCGATAGAAGGAAGACCACCTAAGTATTTTTCAATAAGAGGTTTGTCTTTTGCAAGGTCAATGTTTCCAACAAGAATGAAAGTGAAGTCGCTTGCATCTTTAAATCTATCCTTATACATTTCGATGACTCTGTCATAATTGATTTTGTCAAGGTCTGCAGCATGTATACGAGTAGTACGAGGATGATTATTATACATAGTTGAACGAATAGAATCTCCAAAAGTAGTTGAAGGATTCATTTCTGCATTTGCTAATAACGCTTTTTGACGTCCAAGGAATGATTCAAATGCTTCTTGATCTTTACGAGGTGATGTGAAATTTAGATAAGTTAACTGCATCATTGTCTCGAAGTCTTTAGGTGCACTAAAACCTGAAACCGATTCAGTTAAGTATCCTACAGAGGTGTTGACACTAGCTAATTTTCCAGCTAATACTTTACTCAATTCTACATTAGAGAAAGATCCAATACCTCCAATAAGTGCTACTGAATTTATATTACTGAAGTTGATGAACTCAGAATCTTCAAATTGAGAATTTCCTCCATAGCTATAACCGCTCATAATGATTTGGTCTGCTTTATATGTCGTTGGTTTAACAATTACTTTTACTCCATTTGAGAGAGTAAGAGTAGTTGTCCCAAAAATAGTATTAGTTTCTTCTTTTACAACTTTACCACCTGTAGGTTCTTCAGAAAGTAATGGCTCATCAGATACTTGATCTACGTATGGTTCTAATTTGCTATTAGTAGTTGCATTAAACATTTTTACTAATTCTTCATTAGTTGGCAATACTAACCCTTCTTTTTCTGGAGCAAAAAGAGAAAGTACTTTGTTGTTCTCAGTAAGAAGTCCTGGAATAAGTTGGTTAATAGCTTCTACTGGAATTTGAGGAGCAATAGCCGACATTATAGTGTATTCAAAGTCTATACCAGGAGCAGGTTCGTTATCTAGGAATAAACGTACATATTCATTGACGTATGCAGCATTTTTGGTTTTTTCTCTTTCATTATAGCTTGATTCTAGTCCGCTTAAATAGTTGGCCCTAGCTCTAGCATACTCAGAAGCAGTGAAACCATGTTGACGCATTCTTTCAATTTCATTTAAAAGGGTTTGGATGCCTGCTTTAATGTTGTCTTCTTTACAAACTACAGCGCCAGTAAAAGCATTTTTAGTTTGTGCTACAATAAAGCTACCATCATATACTCCTGCATATACGTACGGAGAGTTTGCTTGTTCAGCTATTTCATTTAGGCGATTATCAAGCATTGTTGTAATCATATTTACTGCGTATGTATATTGAAGGTATGATATATCCCCTTTAGCTTCTCTAGGAACCACATCATGTTTAGAATAGATATTAAACATAACATTTGTTTGTTCCTTATCTTTGTAGGATACAACAATAGGCTCTTTATTATCATTTACAGGGAAATATACTCTTTCGGCAGCATCAGGTTGAGCTGGTATATCTGCAAAGATTGTTTTAATCTTATTCTCTATTTGGTTAACATCAATATCCCCTACTATAATTATACCTTGTAGGTCTGGGCGATACCATTTCTCGTAATAATCTCTTAAAGTTTGATATTTAAAGTTGTTAACAACATCAATATCACCAATAGGAAGACAATCTGAGTATTTTGTATCCTTAAAGATTACGGGTAGGGTATTATCCATATAGCGTTGTCCAGCGCTCATGCGTGTTCTCCACTCTTCTGTAATAACACCTCTTTCTTTATCTATTTCCTTTGGATCAAGTATCAGGTCGTTTGACCAGTCATGAAGGATGTATAAACAAGAATCAATTGCACCTTCTACTGTTACTGGTACATTAGAAATGTTATATACAGTTTCATCTATTGAAGTGTAAGCATTTAGGTTCTCGCCAAACTTAACACCAATACTCTCTAGATATTGAATTAATTGATTTCCTGGAAAATGAGTTGTACCATTGAAGCACATGTGTTCCAAGAAGTGTGCTAAGCCTCTTTGACTCGGTTCTTCTTGAATGGCACCTACTTTTTGTGCAATATAAAAATCTGCACGATTAGCGGGTTGATCATTTTTTCGGATGTAATACGTAAGACCATTATCCAACTTCCCTATGCGAACTTTGGGGTCTTGAGGAATCTGCGACGATTGTGCTTGTGCAGAAAATCCCACTGATGTGAGGATAAATAAGGCTGCAAATAGGCTTGCCTTAATCCATGAATTAATCTGTCTCATATTTTTTATATTGAGGTTAGGTTAGAAATTATTGATAACTTTTCTTAGTTCCACTAATTTTGTTAATAAGCCTTCGAGCTGATCAAGTGGAAGCATATTTGCTCCATCACTTTTAGCCTCTTTGGGGTTATGATGTGTTTCGATAAATAAGCCGTCAATGCCTACTGCTATCCCTGCTTTTGATACTGTTTCAATAAGTTGAGGAATACCTCCTGTAACACCACTTGTTTGGTTGGGTTGTTGTAGAGAGTGTGTGGCATCTAAAATAACAGGCACATTGAAAGATTGCATTTCTGGAATGCCTCTGTAGTCAATGATTAAATCGGTGTAACCAAAAGTTGTCCCTCTTTCAGTTAGCATAACATTATCATTACCTGCATCAAGTACTTTTTGTACAGCAAATTTCATTGAGCCTGGAGAAAGGAATTGACCTTTCTTGATATTTACGACTTTGCCTGTTTGGGCAGCAGCTACTAATAGATCAGTTTGTCTACTTAGAAAAGCAGGTATTTGCAATACATCTACATAAGGGGCAGCCATAATAGCATCTTCAGCAGTATGAATATCTGTTACTGTAGGGATATTAAATTTCTCACCCACTGATTTAAGAATGTTTAGAGCCTTTTCATCTCCAATACCTGTAAAAGAATCAATGCGTGAACGATTAGCTTTGCGATAAGATCCCTTGAAAATATAAGGTATTTTTAGCTTATCTGTTATTTTTACGATCGTTTCAGCAATGTGCATTGCCATTTCTTCTCCTTCAATAGCACATGGACCAGCCATGAGAAAGAAGTTACCCGAGTCGGTATGTTTAAGTTTTGGTATATTCATCTTTTATGAATTCGAATTTTGCTTTATATTAATTTAAAAATTTGATCTACTTTTTCTTCTGTTGGAAGCTCTGCATCTATCCAATGTATATTAAATCCTTTTCTTTCCATACCTCTAAACCATGTCATTTGTCTTTTTGCAAACTGATGGATAGCTATTTCGAGTTGATTAAACATTTCGTTGTAGTTTAATTCTCCAAGTACATAGAGAGTAAGGAATTTGTATTCTAGTCCATAGTAAATTAAATCTTCAGGTTTTACACCTTGGTCTATTAATTTTTTTACTTCATCAACCATACCTTCATCAAGTCTTTGTTTTAATCTGCTTGATATTTTAGCTCTTCTTGCTTCTCTAGCTATATCAACACCTATGATGAGGCTGTTAAGTTTAGGGAAGGAGCGTGCTTCTTTAGGTTGGGTACTATAGTATTCTTCAATTTCTATAGCTCTAATGGCACGTTTGCAAGTATCTATATCAGTAGTATTATGAAGTTCTTTATATCCTTTTAAAATATCTGTTAGTTCTTTTAAATTCTTATTACTTAACTGATCACGAAGAGTTTTGTTCTCAGGGACAGGAAGAAGTTTATATCCTTTTAATACAGACTCTAAGTATAGACCAGTACCACCACACAAAACAACATTTTTGTTTTTCGCTTTTATTTCCTGATAAGCTTTTATAAAGTCTTGTTGATATTCAAACACATTGTATTTATATCCAGGATCAGCAATATCTATTAGATGATAAGGTATTTCTTGTCCATCAATTGTATATTCCTCTAAATCCTTTCCAGTACCCAGATCCATACCTCTGTATATTTGTCGTGAATCGGCACTTATTATTTCACCATCCAAGGCTTTGGCTACTGCTACTCCAAGAGTTGTCTTCCCTGAAGCAGTGGGACCTAAGATAGTAATAAAATCATATTTATTATCCTTATTCATAAATAGTTATAATATTTTTGTAGAATCTTTTTCTTCAAATTCGTAGGCTAATATGTCTCCAGGTTGGCAATCCAGAGCCTTACAAATAGCCTCTAAAGTAGTAAAGCGTATTGCCTTAGCCTTACCTGTCTTTAGAACAGATAAGTTTGCTGGCGTAATATCAATCATCTCTGCTAGTTCGTTTGATGATATTTTACGTTTAGCCATTACTACATCTAAATTAACAATTATCGCCATTATAAAGTCTCTGTTTTATTATATTGTTAGTTCTTGCTCTTCCTTCATCTCTATCCCTATCGCAAGGATTTGTCGGACGAGCAATGCCGACAATCCTGCAATAGGTTGAATATAAGAAATTGATGATGATCCAAAGAGAATGTCATAGTCTTCAAAAGAAAAAAGACTAGTGACTGTATTATAGCTGATATAGTTAAATACTATTTCAAAGAGAAAAGTCGCTAATAAGCTAAAACCTAATATCCTTAGGTATTTCAAGTTTGTTTTTTCAAAAAGCTTGCCTTTGTTTACTGCATAAATAAACTTGAAAAAATAGATAATACTAACTATATATAAACCAAGTATGAGCAATATGCTAACAAACTGTAGTATTTCGTTTTTTATAGGGATTTTTTCAATATGTGTTTTAAAGCAATGAGGTTCTAGTTGATAGATTACAGAATCTTTCATGTTGACAAGAGGAAAGGTGGAGAGAGTTTCTTCACTCTCTTTTTTAGGAGTTATAGACAGATAAACATCATAGGAAGATGTATCATCCTTTTCTACATTATTCCAGCCTTCTATAAAATTGTAAAGGCTTAAAGCAAAGCCACCAATCAAAAAGATGTTTAGGGCTATAAAGATTATAAATCCTGTTGTTCTGAATTTTCTATTCATTGTATCTCATTACTTATTTATTGTAATAGATGAATTAATTATCGAATAACGATAAAACAAAGGTATGCTTATATTTGGATAAAGCAAACGAAAAGCTTAATAAATAGCATAAAAAATACCGACTAGTTATCTAGCCGGTATCTCTATGTGTTTTTTGTCACCTATGACTTAGTTTTTGAATACTAAATGATCATTTTCATGATCAATGATGATGGGTTTAGCTTGATCTATTTCTTGTGCTAATATTTTTTTAGATAAATCGTTTAATAAATATCTCTGGATAGCTCTTTTTGCAGGACGAGCTCCAAATTCAGGATTATATCCTTTTTCTGCCAAGAAACCTATCGCATTATCTGTTAACTGTAAATTCATACCATTCTCTGCTACCATTTTTTGTACTTGCTTTATTTGAAGCATAACAATCTGTTTAATCTGATTTTCATTGAGTGGTAGGAACATAATAGTCTCGTCAATACGATTTAAAAATTCAGGACGAATGGTTTTCTTCAACATATCCATCACTCCTTGTTTTGTTTCTTCAATCAAAGCTTCTTTATCAGAAACCTCATTGATTCTAGACATTTGTTCTTGTATATAACCACTACCCATGTTGGATGTCATGATAATAATGGTGTTCTTAAAGTTTACCAATCTACCTTTATTATCTGTTAATCTTCCATCATCCAATACTTGTAGTAAAATATTGAAGACATCGGGATGTGCTTTTTCTATTTCATCAAATAAAACTACTGAATAGGGTTTACGTCTAATAGCTTCAGTAAGCTGTCCGCCTTCTTCATATCCTACATATCCAGGAGGCGCTCCAACTAGTCTTGATACACTATGTTTCTCTTGATATTCACTCATGTCAATACGAGTCATCATGGTTTCATCATCAAATAAAAACTCAGCTAGAGCTTTAGCCAACTCTGTTTTACCTACCCCTGTTGTACCCAAGAATATAAATGATCCTATAGGTCTGCGTGGATCTTGCAACCCTGCTCTACTTCTACGTACGGCATCTGATACAGCTTCAATAGCTTCGTCTTGACCCACAACACGCTTGTGTAACTCTTCTTCCAAGTGGAGTAGCTTTTCTTTTTCGCTCTGTAACATTTTGTTTACAGGGATTCCTGTCCATCGAGATACGATATCTGCAATATCTTCTGCCTCTACTTCTTCACGAATCAAAGCATTACCTTTTTGTATCTTATGTAAGTTGTCTTGGGTCTCTTCTATCTCTTTGTTGAGCTGTTGAATTTTACCATATCTAATTTCAGCCACTTTTCCATAGTCACCTTCACGTTCAGCCTTGTCAGCTTCGTATTTTAGATGTTCTATTTCAGATTTATTGTGCTGTATCTTGTTTACAAGACCTCTTTCATGTTCCCATTTGGCTTTGTAAGAACTTTCTTGTTCTTTTAACTCGGCGATTTCCTTAGTGAGCTGTTCTAGTTTTTTAGTATCATTTTCTCTCTTGATAGCTGCTTTTTCAATTTCAAGTTGCATTAATTTACGAGAAATCTCATCTAGCTCTTCCGGTAAAGAGTTAATTTCCATACGAAGCTTTGCGGCAGCTTCATCCATTAAGTCAATTGCTTTATCGGGTAAAAAACGATCTGTAATGTATCGGTTACTCAATTCTACGGCAGCAATAATAGCATCATCTTTAATACGAACGTGGTGATGGTTTTCATATCTTTCTTTTAATCCACGAAGAATAGAGATAGAGCTATCAATATCGGGCTCATCTACTTGTACTATTTGGAAACGACGTTCAAGAGCTTTGTCTTTTTCAAAATACTTTTGATATTCATCAAGAGTAGTTGCACCAATACTTCTCAATTCTCCTCTTGCCAAGGCTGGTTTTAAAATATTAGCTGCATCCATAGCACCATCACTCTTACCAGCACCTACTAGCGTGTGAATCTCATCAATAAAGAGGATGATATTACCCTCAGACTTTTTAACTTCGTTGACAACAGATTTTAGTCTTTCTTCAAACTCGCCTTTGTATTTAGCACCTGCAATTAAGGCTCCCATATCAAGTGAGAAAAGTTGCTTGTCTTTTAAGTTATCGGGTACATCACCCCTTAAAATACGATTGGCTAACCCTTCCACAATAGCTGTTTTACCAGTACCAGGTTCACCTATTAATATAGGATTATTTTTTGTTCTTCTACTTAAAATCTGAAGTACACGGCGTATCTCTTCATCACGACCGATAACAGGGTCTAATTTACCATCTCTTGCTGCATCAATTAGATTAATAGCATATTTATCAAGAGACAGATAATTGTCATCGCCAGATTGTGAAGTTACTTTCGAGCCTTTTCTAAGTTCTGTAATGGCTGATCGCACTTTATCTTCTACTACACCTGCGTCTTTTAATAGAGTAGATGCACTACTTTTTACTTTTAAAATAGCTAGAAAAAGTTGTTCTATCGAAGCAAACTCATCACCCATCTCTTTGGCTAAGTCCACTGCTTTTATGAGTACCTCGTTAGCTTCATTGCTAAGGGTTGGGTTGCCACCAGTAACCTTAGGTAAACTTTTGACTTTAGATTCAGTTTGCTGAATTACAAAGTCCTTGTTAACTCCTAGTTTTTGTAGGATGAAGTTAACAACATCTTCCCCCACATTCATTACACCAAGTAGGAGGTGAAGAGGCTCAATAATCTGTTGGTTGTTCTGTTGAACCAACTGTACAGCTTCTTGAATAGCCTCTTGTGATTTAATTGTATAACTGTTTAAATTCATATATTATCTTTTGTTTTTTTCTAAATTAAATTCATATATAAAGTTGCAAATCCATTGCCATGAATGATTATGTGTATATAACTGACTATTTTACAGTGTAATAGCAAAATTAAGCGACAAAAAGTCTTAAAAGGTTTGTTTTTATGACAATATTTACATGTAAGAGGGCTATTGTTAATAAAAGATAGAGTAGAATGGGAGGTTAATAGCTTTGTTGTATCTTTGGTCGACGTATAAATAATGAAAGAATAAAGAATGGAAAAAGATATAAAATTTGAAGAAACTGTTTTTTTAGTAGATACGGCTTATTTAAACTTTATGCTAGTAAACTTTAAGGGCTTTTTGGAAAATCAAGTAAAAAGAGAGTTGCCCAAAATTCAGGTAGCAGATTTATTGGCCTATTTAGCTTTAGATGCTCATATAGAAGAAGGTGAGAAAAATATTCAAGTAGTCCTTATCTCTGATGACCAAACTAAAAAACTAGAAAACGCCGAACCTTCCGATTTAAAAAAAGAACTTGATGGTGTGGCTTTTGATAGTTCATTGGGAGAGTTTCTTTTCTCTTCAGTAACTACCGAGGGGCTTGTTTCCCGTGAAGAATTGTATCTTGATATTTTAGATATTGCTCTAACATCGAAAGCAGTTAAAAATTTAATCCTTCTCTCTTTTGATGATGAATATGGAGATAAAGTATTAAATAAGATTGATAATAAAGATATTGAAAAGAGTATTACTCAGTTTAGAGTGCGAGAACCTGAAAAAGAAGTATCATTTAAATGGGATATGTTGGTTTACCCTATGATGATGGCTTTTGGTATTGATTCAGATGAAATTCAATAATTAATATGACAGACTTCAGGTTAAAAGTTTTTTTATCGGTAGCCAATCATCTTAGTTTTACAAAAGCTTCACAAGAACTGTTTATCAGTCAGCCCGCTATATCCAAGCATATTCAAGAGTTAGAGAGTGATTTTGAAACTCGTTTATTTGAAAGAAGAGGAAATAGTATTGCTCTAACAGCCTCGGGTGAACTTTTAATAAAGCATGCTGAGGAGCTTATGGAGCAATATCAGCATCTTGAATATGCGATGCACTTGCTTCATGGTGACTACGTTGGTGAGCTTAAACTAGGGGCAAGTACCACTATTGCACAATACGTGTTGCCTCCTATTTTAGCCCGATTTATAGAGCTTCATCCTAAAGTGAAACTGTCTTTAATCTCAGGAAATACCAGAGAGATAGAAGAGGCTGTTGAAACTCACCGTATTGATTTAGGTCTAATAGAGGGAATATATCGAAGAACGAATTTAAAATATACCCCCTTTTTAGAAGATCAGCTAATTACTATTGCCCGCAAAGAATCTGCATTGAATATTCCCAATTCAATATCTATAAATGATTTAAATCAGTATCCTTTAATATTGAGAGAACAAGGCTCTGGCACACTAGATGTTATTCAACGAGCTTTTACTGAAAAGGGAATTAAACTCAAAAATTTAAAAGTACCCCTGTATTTGGGGAGTACAGAGAGTATTAAGCTTTTTATTCAACACTCTGATGCACTCGGTATTGTTTCAACAAGAGCTGTAAAGTCTGATATCACAGTAGGGCGATTTAGAGAAATTGAAATCCAAGATATTGAGATGAATAGAGAGTTTAGCTTTGTATCCCTTCAAGGAGAAATAGTGGGGTTACCTGCTGTATTTATAAGTTTTGCTTCTCAGTATAAGAAAAAGTTATAGCCTATAATAAAACAGTATTGGACTGGTATTGATTCTTAATTTATCTTTGCACCAAAATAATTCAAAAATGGCAAATTCAAATCAATCACTCAGTAAGTATAGTGGTCGTATCTATCAAGTAATATTAGGTACGCTATTGGTCTTTATTTTATTAGGTTTTATTCCAGGTTTAGAGTATTTATCTTCATGGCTTACTCCTCCAGTAGCTTTATTTATAGGTTTGGCTTATGCACTTCTCTTTGGTCAACCTTATGCAAAGTTTAATTCTAAAGTATCAAAAAAACTTCTTCACTATTCTATCATAGGATTAGGATTTGGTATGAATCTTCATGAATCTATAGCATCTGGCAAGGATGGTATGATGTTTACTATTGTATCAGTGGCTGGAACATTGATCATTGGTATGTTGATTGGTTATCGTTTTTTGAAAATTGATAAGAATACCTCTTATTTAATCAGCTCAGGAACTGCTATATGTGGTGGTAGTGCTATTGCAGCAGTAGGTGGAGTAATTGATGCAAAAGATGAACAGATGTCTGTTTCATTAGGGACAGTATTTATTCTTAATGCTGTTGCTTTGTTTGCTTTCCCTGTGATAGGACATTACTTAGGTTTAGACCAACATCAGTTTGGAACATGGGCTGCTATCGCTATTCACGATACAAGTTCTGTAGTAGGTGCTGGAGAAGCTTATGGAGAAGAAGCCCTAAAAATTGCAACTACAATTAAACTAACTCGTGCCCTATGGATAGTGCCTGTAGCAATAATCACAAGTTTTATCTTTAAGAGTAAAGGTAAAAAAGTATCAGTACCTATGTTTATTGTGCTTTTCGTTGTTGCAATGCTTATCAATACTTATTTCTTAGGAGATTTTCCTCAGATAGGTAGCACACTAAATGTAATTGCACGTAAGGCATTAACCATTACTCTATTCTTTATTGGAGCTTCACTATCTCGTCAAGTTTTACGTAATGTGGGTTTACGTCCTATGATTCAAGGTATCTCTTTATGGATTTTTATCAGTGTGATATCTTTGGTTTATATCTTGATGTTTTAATTGAAACTAAAATAGATATTTGAAAATTTAAATAAGTAGGGGATCTGTCTGATAAAATATTAGATAGATCCTTTTTTATGCGATTTAATTCGGGTGTGAGTATGGCATTAATACTTTTATATTTCAATGTGAATTATGATTAAAAGCTCGTTTTGGCTAAGTCATATTCTTATCATGACACCGACATGATGATACGATGACACCGACATGTGATCATCATATCGGTGTCAAAGTGTTATACCCGTATAGATAGATTTCTTGTCAACCAGCTATTTAGACCTTATATCACACTATTAATGTTTGCTAGATTAGAATCAAAACGAAAGAGCTGAATTCACTAGTGGAAACAGCCCTTTTTAAATCGAAATAATCTTTTGCCAGACAGCAAGTATTTACATCATAAGTCTTCTTTAAAAATAAAAGTTTTCTTTTAAAATTTCATAGATGCTATTTTTACCACCCACAATCCAGATAATATCATCTTCTTTGAAAACGGTAGATGCCAGTGGATTAATCTCGTAGCTATTGTTTCTTTCAATTCCCACAATAAAACTTTTCCCTCTTTTTCCTATTTCAGATTGCAATAAGCTTTTTTCATAGAGTCCAGATTCTTTATCAATAATAATAGAAACACATTTGATTTGTGAGTTAGGGTCTTCACCTTGTTTCTTAGCAAATTGATGAATCGTTTGGAGTGATTTTTTATCCAGAGAGATTTGATTCTTGTCTGACGAAAGTTTTTTGATTTGCATGATATTTCCAACAACTGTAATAAACTCTCCTTCCATTAAGATGAAGTCTCCATTTGGAAAATAAGACTCTTCATCATTCTTATCTACCTCTATAATAATCAGACCATATCTAGACCTGAAGTCGGTATCTTTTAGTTTTTTATTTTCGTATTCCGAGTTTTTGTCGATTTTAAATCTACCTACATATAGGTTTTGCTCAATCCAGCTTTCATTGTTTAAGTCAAAAGAAGTTACCCCATTTTCCCTCTTAGAGAATTTTCGTTTTTCATTAATAATTCTTTCGTTAAAATTGATAACAAAGCGGTATTCCATATTCCAATATAGTTTTAAAAGGTATTTAGAACGGAATAAAAGAATCAGTAATGCTATAGCAGCAATACCTGATACCCATATTGGTATGTCCAAAAACAGATCAAAAATAGAATAGATAAAACCAAAGGCTATAACATATCTAAGTACAATGAGCATAGAGAGAATCAATCTGTACTTTACACTTTGTTTCCAGAGTTCGAGTATTAAGAAGGGCTGTTCTCCTCCTCTATAAACTAATCCTTTGAGCATAGGAGATATCACTATTAATGTTATGAGTAAACACGCAATATTGCCCCATAATGTCCCAATATGTTCTATTAATAGAGGTTGTAAAAAACTTGAAGATAAGAGTATGACAGCCAGTCCTAACGAAACAAAGATCACTATACTAAATACGTAGCTCTTTAATAAAGAACCCCATAACGAGGTGGGTTTAGTTGAGGCAAGTTTTTCATCTTTGGCTATAATCTTTTCTTGCCAAGACTGCGGTATACTTTTCATCATGAAGTGATAAGCAGTAGGACTAGCAGCCATTAAATAGGGCGTAGTGAAGGTTGTAATAACAGATACGGCAATAATAATTGGGTAGATAAAATTATCAGCCAAGCCATACATAATAGCTGTACCTGCTACAATGAAAGCAAATTCACCTACTTGTGCCATGCTAAATCCACACTGAATGGAAGTAAACATCGATTCCCCAGATAACCTAGCTCCCCATGTAGTGAAAACAATCTTACCAAATAGAACTAAGAGAGTAATGAAGATGATGCTCTTATAGTTTTCTAAAACAATAGCAGGGTCCATTAACATACCTACAGATACAAAGAATATAGCCCCAAAGAAATCTTTTATAGGCTTTGTTACCCTTTCTATGTTTTCTAAAGCGATAGTTTCTGCTAATATCGAACCCATAATAAAAGCACCTAGGGCAGACGATAATTCAACTTTTGTAGCAAATACCACCATTCCTAAACACAAGCCTAATGATACGATTAATAGGGTTTCATCGTTCAACCAATGTTTCATTTTCTTGAGGAAAGAAGGTACTATAAAAATCCCGCCAACAACCCATACTACCATAAAGAATACTAGCTTTCCTAAACTTAAAAGTATTTCTGTTCCTTCAATTTGCTGACTACTTACTGCTATTGTCCCTAAAAACACCATAACTAGAATGGCAAATAGGTCATCAAAAATTAAAATTCCAAAGACCACTTCTGTGAAACGCTTTCCTTTGTATTGAGGCTCTTCAAAACCTTTCACTATGATTGTAGTAGAGGATAAACAGAGCATACAGCCCAAAATGATGCTATCCCAGTGACTCCACCCCATGAGAGTTCCTAAAAAATACCCCGATACACCTAGTCCGAGGACAATCATCATTAGCGTTATAAATCCTGTCTTACTGTTTTTAATCAGCTTTTTGAAGCTGAATTCGAGTCCCATTCCAAATAAGAGGAATATAACTCCTATTTCACCCCAGATAGTTATGCTTTCGTTATCTATTACTGTTGGGAAAAAATCTATATGAGGCCCTGTAATAAACCCTGCTATAATATAGCCCAAGACGACGGGTTGTTTTAGCCATTTGAAGATAATAGTAACGATACCTGCAACAATTAGCATAAATGCCAAGTCACTAATAATAGGTGGTAGGTGAGTCATATTCTTTTAGTGTTTAAAATTCAGTTTAATTGATCTGAAATTATTTATCAAAAGTAGTAATACTGGGTAGTGTTTTCAATTTTCAGCATCTATCAATTTCTTTTTTGCGAGTTTATTTTTCTCAGTAAGCTATTTTATGTCAATAAACTTACTAAAATAAGAACTAATATTTCATGAGATGAAGTTCAATGTCATAAAGTGATGAAGAATATTCTGTTTAATCTTCTTTATATATGGATTAAATTTATTCTAATCTATGCTTTTTCTATATTTGCAGACACATTACGATAATCCTTATTATTAAAGATTAATATTCCATGGCAAACACAAAAATTTCTGCAGCTGCCTTTGCAGATACTAAACCACACTACAATATCCTTAATGGTTACCGTGGAGTAGCGGCAATAACTGTAGTCTGTTTTCACTTATTTGAAGCTTTCGCTACAAGCCACCTAGATCAAAAGATAAATCATGGCTATTTAGCTGTTGATTTCTTCTTCCTTTTATCTGGTTTTGTAATTGGTTATGCCTATGATGACAGATGGAAAACGATGACGGTAAAAAGTTTCTTAAAGCGTAGGCTTATTCGCTTACACCCTATGGTTATTATGGGTGCTCTTATTGGAGCAATACTCTTTTATACACAAGGATGTTCTGTGTGGGATGTTTCCAAAGTTCCTCTTTCGATGCTTTTGATCTCTACGGTTTTTAACTTGTTTTTAATACCTTCAACTCCAGGTTTTGAAATTAGAGGAGTAGGAGAGATGTATCCTTTAAATGGACCATCGTGGACTTTGTTTTTTGAGTACATTGGAAATATTTTATATGTATTCTTTATTCGGAAATTACCTACCATAGCTCTTTCTCTTTTGGTTGTTTTGACAGGCTTAGGCTTGGCTTCCTTTGCTATTTGGGGGCCATTAGGCGATTTATGTGTGGGCTATGCTCTAACAGAAGAGAATATCATAGGAGGATCTTTACGTTTGTTGTTCTCTTTCTCTGCAGGATTACTTTTATCGCGCGTGTTCAAACCATTTAAAGTGCGTGGAGCGTTTTGGATAGGTAGTATCGTTATCGTTGTTTTATCATTTATACCTAGAATAGGAGGGGCAGAGCATCTTTGGATGAATGGACTCTATGATTCATTTTGTGTCCTTATTGTATTTCCTATATTGATTTGCTTAGGAGCATCTGGCAAAACAACAGATAAAACATCTACACGTATATGTAAATTTTTAGGTGATATATCTTACCCTTTGTATATCGTACATTATCCTTTCATATACTTATATTTTGCATGGGTTAAAAATGAGAATCTTACTTTTGTGGAGTCTTTACCTGGTGCAGTAGCTTTGGTTCTAGGTTCTATATTCTTAGCTTATATCTGCTTGAAGTTTTATGATAAGCCAGTAAGAAAGGCATTGACTAAGTATTTTAAAGATTAGAGAGATCTATTTTAAATTAACGTTTTTTATTATTTGCTTCATTTCTCCTTTTATTGACTATCTTTGTTTGTATTTTTTTATGAATAAATATGGAAAACTATTATCAACCTCGTGAAACAACCTTGAATTTTGGTGCTTCTGCTTTAGTAAAAGTGAATAAGCCTTTATTAAAATTCTGCATTTTTTCTATTTTAGGAGGTGCATTTATTGCTTTTGGAGGTTTGTTGTCAGTCATGGTTTCAGGAGGAATGACAGGTGTTGGTGTTGATAACCCAGGGTTGGTTAAGTTTATGGCTGGGGCATTATTCCCTATTGGTTTAATAATGGTTTCTATTTCTGGGGCCGATTTATTTACGAGTGATTGTGCTGCTTTTACCATAGCAGGGTTAAAGAAGGAAGTATCAATTCTTACCTTTTTTAAGTACCTATTACTTTCTTATTTATTCAATTTTATAGGTACACAGATTGTAGCCTATTTACTAACCTATCAAGTGGGTTTACTCCAAGATGTACCTTGGACAACCTATTTCCATCAATATGCTGAAGGTAAGGTTTACCAAAGTTTCTCTACTGTATTTCTAAAAGGTATAGGAGCTAATTGGCTAGTTTGCCTAGGAATGTTCTTGGGGTATGCATCTAAAGATATTATAGGTAAATGTATAGGGATATGGATACCTGTAATGCTTTTTGTAACATTGGGCTATGAACACTCTATTGCCAATATGTTCTTTATTCCAACAGCTATCTATACAGGAGCAGAAATCACCTGGCTAGATTTCCTTATTAAAAATTTAATACCTAGTACTATAGGGAATTTTATTGGAGGAGCCGTATTTGTAGGGGCAGCTTATTGGTATCTCTTTATTCATGAAAATTCAAAAAAGTGAGTTGTGATTAAGCATGAGATAATACACGCTTAATTAAAAACGTAAAATAATTTTAATGTCACTTTCAATTGGCCTATTTTTAGTATAGACACTTGAAAGTGACATTTTTATTTCATCTACTTTTACGAGTAAATATTCTAAAGTGATTGTATTCAGGTTTCGTGTATCATACACTTTATGTGAGGGTCACTATCCTTCTATTCAAGTTGAAATAGTATGATAATGGAATAACTCTAAATGATGTTATTTGTCTTGATAAATTATCAAATTGTAAATATATATTTGTGTATGGCGTTTTTTTAGTTGGATATTATAAAATTAATTGTCAAAAGAATATTTTGTATAATCGTAATATTGACTAATTTGCATGAATTAACCTAACATCTTATAATATATGAATATGGATAAAATCACTGCAAATGAGGTAGTTGAATGGGCTAAAAAGTTTTTAGTTTTGTCTGATAAAGAATTGACTAGTGAAGAAGTAAAAGAACAAAAAAAGTATGCTACTTTAATTCAAAATCCGAACAATAAAACCTTATTATCAAAAATGTTAGATGAGTCTTCTCAGATAAGAGACTCTAAAATACTTTCACGTAGACTGAAATATTTGATAGATAAATATGGTATTCCAACTTTTTTTACTCCTTGGGAGCGTTTTCAGCTTTCTTTGTTTACTGGTTTTGGGTATCTTTTTGATCCGATAGCTATTCCTATTTTTAAAAACAAGCTGCAAGCTGACACTCATAAAATAATTATTCCTGAAGAGCGACCTGCCTTAACAGAACATTTATCCAAACGTTGGAAACAGCAAATTGGACAGAATGTGAATCTTTTAGGAGAAGTTGTTCTGGGTGATGAGGAAGCTAACAATAGATTTCATCAATATATGGAGGCTTTAAAAGAGCCTGATATCAATTATATATCTGTAAAACTGTCGGGAATATATGCTCAAATTCGCCCTTTAAGTTATAAGGAATCTAAAGAAAAACTTTGCGAATTAGTTGCTTCAATATTCCGTCAGGCAATGAAATACCCTTATAAAGATCACAGCGGAAAAGAACGCTCTAAGTTTGTAAACCTTGATATGGAGGAATACAAAGATGCGGAGCTAACGTATGATGTCTTTAAAACTGTATTAGCTCAAGAAGAATTTTTACCTTATCGTGCAGGTATTGTTATTCAAGCTTATCTTCCAGATGCCTTGTTCTTTTATAGAGATTTACTAGCGTTTGCTAAAGAAAGATGCGCTAGAGGTGGAGTACCTATTAAATTTCGTTTAGTAAAAGGGGCTAACTTACAAATGGAGACTATTGTATCTTCCCTTAAAGGCTGGAAGAATCCTATTTTACCCACTAAAGTAGCGGTAGATACCAATCATTTGCATTTATTAGATGAGGCTCTTCAGCCAGAAAATGTAGAATGTCTAAATATTGGGGTAGCCACTCACAACTTCTTTAGTATAGGATATGCCTATCTTTTAAGTGAAAGAAATCAAGTAACAGATCATGTTACGTTTGAGATGCTAGAGGGAATGGCCAATCATCTACCACGTGTTATGCGTGCCTTAAACAAACAGATTATTCTTTATACACCTGTAGTAAGAAAAGAGTATTTCTTGAACGCAGTATCTTATCTTGTACGTAGATTAGATGAAAATACAGGACCAGATAACTTTCTGAGTTACTCTTTTGAGCTAGAAGTAAATTCCCAGGCTTGGGACTTCTTGGAAAATCAGTTCCGTACAGCCTTTGCTAATAAAGATAGTGTGAAACCTGATATCTTTAGAAAACAAAATAGAATGGAACCTGCAAAGCCTGTTGATGAAAAGGTGTTTGCAAATGAACCAGATACAGAGTTGGATCTACCCCAAAACAGAAAATGGGCACTCGGTATTCTTGAAAAGTGGAAAGATGTTCGTGCAGATCAATTTAAAGTACCTGTGCAGATAGGTGCTCAGTTTATGGAGTCCGATTTAAAACGCCAATATTTAGATAAGAGTAGAAATGATTCTGTATCTATGTGTGAGGCTAGCCTGAGCTCTTTAGATCATATAAAACAAATTATAAATATTGCAGAGAAAGATGAAGTTCAGTGGAGTAATACCTCTCTACAAGAGCGTAAAAAAATTCTTTATCAGGTAGCCGATAATTTAGCTAATCAGCGTGGTGAATTAATAGGCTGTATGGCAGCGATAACGGGTAAAGCATTTATGGAAGGTGATGTTGAAGTTTCAGAGGCGATAGATTTCTGTAGATTTTATCCAACTTCACTACAAGAGTATGAGAAACTAGAACACATTAGTATGACTCCTAAGGGGGTAGTGCTTGTTATTTCTCCATGGAATTTCCCATTGGCAATTCCAGTGGGGGGTGTTTCTTCTGCTTTGGCCGCAGGAAATCGGGTAATACTTAAACCCGCTACGTCCGCTCTTCCTGTTGCCTGGAAGTTTGCTGAATGTTTCTGGGAAGCAGGTGTTCCCAAGGAAGCCTTGCAGATTGTATGTCCTGCTGAATATTCTACACTTGATTATTTGACTGCACATCCTTCTATTAAACACATTACTCTGACTGGAGGAACCGATACCGCATTTAAGATTTTAGAAAAAGCGCCTAAAACACCTCTTTCTGCCGAAACGGGTGGTAAGAACTGCATCATAGTAACCGCCAGAGGGGATCAAGATCACGCTATACAAAGTATAGTAGCATCAGCATTTGGTAATGCTGGTCAGAAATGTTCGGCTTGTTCGCTTCTTCTTCTAGATAAAGGTGCATTCAATGATCCTTTATTTAAACAAAAGTTGACTGATGCTGTGACTAGTATTCCTGTGGGAAGTGTGTGGGATTCTGAAACGGTAGTGGGCCCTATGATTACCAATAAAAATGATAAGTTATTAAAGGCTATTGATAAGCTTGAAAGTGGAGAATCTTGGTTGGTGAAACCTGAGTTCATTGATGAGAAAAAATACATGCTTAAGCCATGTGTGAAATGGAATGTCAAGCCCGATAGCTATACTTTTAAAACAGAATTATTTGCTCCACTATTATCTGTGGTTTGTATAGATTCATTAGAAGAGGCTATAACCATAGCAAATAGTTCGGAGTATGGACTGACTTCGGGGTTGCAATCGCTCGATGAACACGAAGTGGAATATTGGATGGCTAGAATAGAAGCAGGAAATCTTTACATTAATAGAGGAATTACAGGTGCTATTGTGAATAGACAGCCATTTGGAGGTATGAAACGCTCTGCCTTTGGTGGAGGAATTAAAGCAGGAGGTCCAAATTATGCTGCTACTTTTACCAACATAGCAGAAAAAGGTTCTATACCAGCAACTAAGTGGCTATCCCCATTTGATGCTTATTTGCAAGAAGGAGTAGATAAAACAAAGATAAACTTTGCTTATCAATCTTATTCAGATAGTTGGAAGGAAATATTCACACAAGCTGTAGATGTTAATAAATTGGAGGGAGAACAAAATCTATTTAGATATCTTCCTCTTAAAAATATGGGAGTTAGAGTTCAAGGTGAAGATTCACTGCTTGATATACTTTTAATCTTGCAAGCTTTACAAGTTTCAGGAGTTAAAGCAGTATTGAGCATTGATAAAGATGACAAAAAACTTTCTTTATTAGATGAAATACTAAAGAAGGAAAATCTAAATATCTCTTTAGTTATTGAATCTGAAAACGAATTTATAAATCGTCTAGATCAATTTGAAAGAATCCGTATGAGTACAGCCCAGTATTCTGATGCACTTTATCATGCAGTAGCGAAGCGTGGTTTATACATTGCTCATCACAAACCTCTAGTTGAAGGTCGTGTAGAACTGCTAAACTATGTAAAAGAGCAGAGTGTATCTTACGAATATCATCGTTATGGAAGTGTTTTAGATGAACGTTTTAAGTGATATTATATTTGATAAATTGCAATGGATAAAGAGTGTGTATAACCGTACTTAAAATTTAAAGAACAAAGGGCACAGATAAGTCTTCTAGACTTGTTTCTGTGCCCTTTGTATTTCTATGAGTTCGTTAACTTAGAATTCTATATAATTTTCATCTTCAATAAGAAATGATCGTATTATGACACCGATAAGAGCGTACTTTGACACCGACAAGATGATGACATGTCGGTGTCAAAGTACCTTCTTATCTTATACCTCTTTATTGAAAAAATAGATGTATGGAGTCTCCTAAATATTTAATGAAGTCTTTATTTCTTGATATAAATTAGCTCTATTTTATTAAAAAATATGTACTTTGCAAAAACATAAAGTGCAAACACTTTAAAAATCAGACACCTATACTTAATCTACAAGATATTGAATGAAAACCTACCGCAAATTACTCACTAAAGAAATTGATGCTCTTAAACAACAAGGTTGCCAATCCTCTAACTGGGATATAATAGAAGTTCATCCTCTCTTTAATGCAAAAAATGTACATAGAGTAACCTTTATGGGGAATATTAAATTGGGTTTACTCGAAGGCACCTTTCAGTTACCTGGCGGTGTTACTCAGCAATCTATGATTAAAGATGCTACACTTCATAACTGTGAAATTGGGGATGGTGTATATATAGATCGAGTACACAATTATATTGCAAATTATAAAATAGAAGATGGTACTTACATTCAAAATGTAAATTGTATTTATGTTGAAGGTAACTCCTCATTTGGCAATGGTACCTGTGTTGCGGTGATGAACGAACAAGGAGGTAGAGAGGTAATTATTTATGATTATCTCAATGCTCACTTCGCTTATATTCTAACCTTTTATAGACATCGTCCTCTCTTAATCTCTAAATTGCAAGATATGGTTAAAAAATACAGTGCGTATGTATCTTCAACGATGGGGTATATAGGAAAAGGAGTGAAGATTATAAATACTGGATCCATTAAAAATGTAAAGGTAGGAGATTATACTACTATTGAGGGAACTCAGCTTCTTGAAAATGGTAGTATTAATAGTAATGTTCATGCACCGGTCCATATAGGATATGGCGTAGTTGCAAATAATTTTATCATATCCTCGGGAGTTAGAATGAAAGATGGAGTGATGCTTAACCGTTGCTTTGTTGGTCAGGCCTGTGAACTGGGGCATACTTATACTGCCACTGACTCCTTGTTTTTTAGTAATTGTCAAGGTGAAAATGGAGAAGCTGCTTCTATTTTTGCAGGTCCATTTACTGTTACACACCATAAATCTACTCTATTGATATCGGGAATGTTTTCTTTTATGAATGCAGGTTCGGGATCCAATCAGAGTAACCATATGTATAAGCTAGGAGCTATTCATCAAGGAATAATAGAAAGAGGTGGAAAAACAACGAGTAATTCCTATATACTTTGGCCCGCTCGAATCGGAGCTTTCTCTTTGATTATGGGGCGACATACCAATAACTCGGATACTTCAAATCTACCCTTTTCTTATTTGATAGAAAATAATGACCAATCTATTTTGGTCCCTGGTGTCAACTTAAGAAGCGTAGGTACTATTAGGGATGCAAAAAAGTTTCCTAAAAGAGATAAAAGAACAGATCCTCATCCTCTGGATTTTCTGAATTTCAACCTATTGAGTCCCTATACTATTCAAAAGATGTTTAAGGGAATTGATGTTTTAGAAAACTTGAAGATGACATGTGGAGAATCTAAAACGTATGGTTATCAAGGATGTGTTATTAATGGTCGCTCACTACATAGAGGTATCGAACTTTATCACATGGCTATAAGAAAATTTTTGGGAAATTCACTTATTTCTCGACTTACTAAGTGTTCCTGTGAGTCTGATGAAATCATACGAGAATGTTTAAAACCCGATTCAAGCATCGGATTAGGTGATTGGAGAGATTTAGCTGGGCTTATTGCTCCTCAATCCGAGATTGTCAAACTTCTTAATGATGTGGAAAATGATAGAATAACCAACTCTAAGCAGATTTATGATCAATTTGAGTATTTGCACGAAAACTACTATGCTATAGAATGGACTTGGGCATGGGAAAAAATAAAATCTTATTATGGTGTAAACTTAAATTCTATCACAGCTCAAGATGTAATTTTAATTGTTGAGGAGTGGAAGAAAGCCGTTATCGGTCTTGATAAGATGATTTATGAAGATGCTAAAAAAGAGTTTTCATTATCCTCACGAATAAGTTTTGGTTTAGATGGCAATCGCTATGTTCAAAAAGTGGACTTTGAAAAGGTAAGAGGCCTCTTTGAAGATAATGATTTTGTGCAAACAGTATTGAAACATATAGAAGATAAAACAAGGCTAGGGGATGAGTTAATTCAAAGATTGAAAGTAGAATAAATAAGCATATATAAATGAAAGAGCCTATCTAAAATAAATTAGATAGGCTCTTTTTTTATATTGCTTCAGTAAAAATAAATCCATTTTAGTATTGGGAGAATAGCTTTATAATAGAAACAGATATTAGCTTACTGAAGCTTTTAGAGAGAGAGTTTTATTTATTAGGTTGAGCTTTAATAACAATATGTCCATATACAAGGACATTATTTTCTATTAAAGAGAAAATAGCTGTGATGAATTTTCCATCATTCTTTATAATTTCAAATTGATTCAGAGCCAGTGGGGTTTTCGAGGTATAGTCTTTACTTGGAAAGTTTTCATAAGTAATAGTAGCATCTTTGATTTTACCTACTTCTCTATTTCCTTTAAAGTCAATAGTCATTTTTGAATCATATTCTGGAGCCCACCATCCTTGACTAA
>NZ_DYYK01000171.1:0-11099 GCF_020741705.1 Bacteroides coprosuis | reverse complement strand
AAACTTATTCTCAAGCTTACTCAAAGAGATTAAAAAAGGAATAAACTATTCTATTCTATAAATAGGTTTTATATAAAAGCACAAAAGATACTCCACTAAAAACTCAACAATAAGATTACTTTGACACCGACATGATGATGTCATGACTTAGTCAAGACACTCTCTTAACCCTGATAAAATGATTGAATGACGCAGTAGTAAATAAGGGAGTTTATAAACTTTATTTTATCTCTTATTGAGTTCATAAAATAGCAATTTTCAATTTATGATAATTAAATTTCAGACTATAAAAAAAGTGAGGCTACCACTTATAGGAAGCCCCACTTATCTCTATTTCTTATTCTTATATCTGTTATTTAAAATCGAAATTCTTTTCTACATAATTAATAAATGCCTGATTCAATAACTTCACTCCTCCTGTAGTAGGATAATCACCCGTGAAATACCAATCGCCTTTATGATTAGGGCAAGCTTCATGTAAGCCTTCTATAGGCTGATAAACTATTTCCAATTCGGCATGAAGATTAGCGGGTTTAACAATATCTGCTATTTTATCAGCTACTTCAGTATCTGTAAATGGTGCATAAATATCTTTCACATAATTGACCATTTCTTGGCGAGGCTTATTAATTTGTGCTTTTGATTTTTTATAAGCATCTTCTATGACACTCACCTTGCCTTGTTCTTTTAATAGTTCTACAGCGGCAAGGAAAGCAATAAACTCATCCATTCGTGTCATGTCGATACCATAGTAATCTGGATACCTCACTTGAGGAGAAGAGGAAACCACTACTATTTTCTTGGGGTTCAATCGATCTAGTATGCTAAGAATGCTTTGCTTTAAAGTAGTACCTCTTACTATACTATCATCAATAATAACTAAATTATCTTCTCCTGCTACCAAGCTACCATAAGTTACATCATACACGTGAGTAGCTAAATCGTTTCGACTATTACACTCAGCAATAAATGTTCTCAACTTGATATCCTTAATAGCTACTTTCTCAGAGCGAATACGGTGTGATAAGATCTCTTGCATTTGTTCTACAGTAGGCTTATTACCTAAAGCTGCAATTTGTCTGGCTTTATCTTTATTTAAATAGATATCTAATCCCTCAAGCAAACCATAGAATGCAACTTCTGCTGTATTAGGAATAAAAGAAAACACAGTATGATCTAAGTCGTCATCTATAGCCTTCAAGATAGAAGGGATAAGCATCTCTCCAAGTCGTTTTCGTTCTTTATAAATATCGACATCACTACCACGAGAAAGATAAATACGCTCAAAAGAACAAGCCTTATTTTCATGTGCTTTTAAGATATTTCTAAAACGGATTTTTCCATCTTTGCTAATTAGCATGGATTGTCCAGGGTTTAGTTCTTTCACATCTTCGGCACGGACATTTAATGTTGTTTGGATTACAGGTCTTTCTGATGCCAAAACAACAATCTCATCATCCATATAATAAAAAGCTGGTCGAATACCCCATGGGTCACGCAGTGCAAAACTTTCGCCACTACCTGTTAACCCACACATAACATAACCACCATCCCAATCTTTGCAACTAGAACGAAGTACATTGGCTGTTTCTATATTCTTCTCAATATAATTGGTGATAGCCATGCCAGTATGGCCTTCTGCTTCTGCTAAATCGAAAACTCTTTCCACTTCTCGATCCAAGCGATGCCCCATCTGTTCAAGAAGAATATAAGCATCTGCATATTTACGTGGATGCTGTCCAATCGCAGTAATGCGTGTAAAAATCTCATCTAAGTTGGTCATACTAAAATTACCACATAGAGCCAGATTCTTTGCTCTCCAATTATTACGACGCAAGAAGGGGTGTACATATTCAATACCTACACGCCCCGTACTATTATCACGAAGGTGTCCCAAGAATATTTCTCCTGCAAAAGGGAGGTTTTTCTTAGCCCAAGCAACATCATTCAGTTTTTCGGAACTTAATCCATTAAAGTTAGAGTGAACGGTAGTAAAGATTTCAGTAATAGCGTTGGAACCTAAGGCTCGCTCTCGGAACATATACTCTTCTCCAGGCTCTGTTTCTAGTTTAACACAGGCTAAACCAGCTCCATCTTGCCCTCTGTTATGTTGCTTTTCCATAAGCAGATAGAGCTTATTGATGGCATACATCCAAGTTCCATACTTTTCTTGATAATACTCTAGAGGTTTGAGTAGGCGAATCATGGCAACGCCACATTCATGTCTTAGTTCTTTCATTGTAGGTTAGCAATAAATCGTCCGCACATAGGCAGAATTAAAGGAATAAATGTCTTGTGAAAACGATTGTACATTGAACAATAAATTAGAATAATTTAAAGTCTATCTAAAATAATTGCTATTATATATAGCAGTACCTTCTAGACAGCACGCACAAAATTAATGAAATTAAGTGAGTTACTCGTATAATATATGTTTTTTTTAAAAGAAATATTAGTCAATATATTTCAAATTTGAAAGCATAAAAAAACCGCTAACATAGAGAATAATCTCTTTGTCAACGGTTTTATTTTGTTGTATTTATTTCCTTATTAACCTATTTAAGAGTTTAATTTTGCAAGTATAAAATTTATATTTTAACCCTTAAATTATAGCCTTCCCTTTTCAAAGCTCTCGCATCAGTATAATACTATGATGCCATACGCAATAAAGTAGGAAGCTCAGCAGCCGTGATGTCTTTGGCTATAATCACGCCATCTTCATCCAATAAGTAATTTTTAAATCCACGATCTAATTTATACGTCTTATAAATCGTAGATTTGTTACCATCTGGCACTAAGTAACAATTAGATGTATTTATATTATCAATACGTAATGTCTCTTTATATATTGACGAAAACTCATCAAAAGAGATAGAGACCATCTCAATACTGAGATCAGTTGACTTTAGCACATTGCTCATTTTTATATTTTGCATCCGGGATTGTGCATCGTAACTGGCCCAGAAACTAAGTAATACATATTTTCCTTTGACGTCAGAAAGAGAAAAATCTGCATTATTTGCTTTATTTGATGTAGGTTCGATATCAATATCAGGGGCTACATCACCCACATTCAAACCTCCGGTAGATTTGCCTTTGTCTACAAAAGAAGTCAAGGAACTTGCTAGTAATACAACAAAAATCCATTTTACATGTCTCATGTAACTCGAATTTAGTTAGTACTATCCGGGCCTGCCGAAACAGTGGTTTCATCCCGAAATATTATTTATCACGAAGGCACTTATACCTATAAATGTATTGATTATCAGTACCTTCAATTTCGAAACCGACTACAAAGGTATGGAATTAAAATACTAACTTCCAAATAATTAATACTAATAAACACTTTATGTAACTTATTAAAGCAAGCATAAAACTCGACTATCAGCTTATTTTCGCTACTTTTGTAAAGACAAAAAATAATTTGGAAAATGGAAAATAAAGGTTCGAAATTAATTCAAATTCGTATCGCAGGTGTTGATAGACCTGGCTTAACGCATATCATTACTCAGACATTGGCAGACTTTAATGCAACTGTTCTAGATATTGGTCAAGCAGATATTCATCAATCTATGACACTCGGAATTCTTTGTCAAATTGACAAATCAAAAGAAGATGATTTGTTATCAGAATTAAAAAAACAGAGCCATTTACTAGGAGTTCAATCTCATTTCCAAAATATTTCTGAACACGATTATAATTCCTGGGTAAACCAACAAGGTAAAAACAGATATATTCTTACGCTTCTTGGACGAAAAATTACGGCCCAACAAATTGCAGAAACTACACAGATTATTATTAAGCAAAAGCTTAATATAGATACGATTAAAAGACTAACGGGTAGAATACCTCTCGATGAAACGAAATCAAACATTAGAGCTTGCGTTGAATTCTCTCTAAGGGGTACTCCATTAAACCCAACACAAATGCAAAAAGAGCTTATGGCTCTATCTCGCAACTTGGGTGTAGATTATTCTTTACAAGAAGATAGTATGTATCGCCGAATGCGTCGGCTTATCTGTTTTGACATGGACTCTACACTTATTCAAACAGAAGTAATTGATGAATTGGCTATGCGAGCAGGTGTAGGAGATCAGGTAAAAGCGATAACAGCTAGTGCCATGCGTGGGGAAATAGACTTCAAACAAAGTTTCAAAAAAAGAGTTTCTCTTCTCAAAGGGCTCGATGAAAGTGTTATGATAGAAATTGCTGAGAATCTACCGATAACGGAAGGTGTTGATAGATTAATGTATGTACTCAAGAAACATGGTTATAAAGTGGCTATTTTGTCGGGAGGGTTCACTTATTTCGGTAAATATCTGCAAAAAAAATATGATATAGATTATGTATATGCCAATCAATTAGAAATAAAAGAAGGCAAATTAACGGGGCATTATTTAGGTGAAATAGTGGATGGACAAAGAAAAGTTGAATTACTTCATGAAATAGCAGCAAAAGAAAAGGTAGATATTGCCCAGACCATAGCTGTAGGTGATGGAGCAAATGACCTACCAATGCTCAATGAAGCAGGACTTGGTATTGCTTTTCACGCCAAGCCCAAAGTAAAAGAAAATGCAGAGCAATCTATCAATACAATAGGTTTAGATGGAGTACTCTATTTCTTAGGCTTTAAAGATTCACACTTAGAAGATTTAGGACGCTTATAAACCCTCTTTCCTTTTTATTTATAGTTGTAGAAACAAAAAGCATCAACTTACTTTGTAGCTCGCTACATTAACTATTATCTTTGTATAAAAAGAGAAAATACATATTATGAAGTTTTCCGAACTCAATTTACACGATAGCGTTCTTGAAGCTCTCGATGCAATGAATTTTGAGGAGTCAACTCCTATTCAAGAAAAAGCTATTCCAATCATCTTAGAAAACAAAGATTTAATTGCAGTAGCGCAAACAGGTACAGGTAAAACTGCTGCCTTCTTATTGCCTATACTAGATAAGCTATCGGAAGGGAAACACATACCAGATAAAGTCAACTGCATCATCATGTCTCCCACTAGAGAACTCGCTCAACAAATAGATCAACAGATGGAGGGCTTCTCCTATTTTCTATCTGTCTCGAGTGTGGCTATATATGGAGGAAGTGATGGCATTGCTTTTGAACAGCAAAAAAGAGGTCTTACAATGGGAGCCGAAGTAGTTATCGCAACTCCAGGCAGACTATTGTCTCACCTAAAACTCGGTTATGTTGATTTGTCTGAAGTGAAACACTTCATACTTGATGAAGCAGATAGGATGCTTGATATGGGCTTCTTTGATGATATTATGCAAATTGCGCAATATTTACCCAAGGAGAGACAAACTATAATGTTCTCCGCCACCATGCCCGATAAAATTCAAAAACTAGCACAGAACATTCTTCACAATCCAGAAGAAATAAAATTAGCTGTATCCAAACCTGCCGAAAAAATACTCCAAGCCGCTTATGTATGCTATGAAGGCCAAAAACTAAATATCATCAATGATCTATTCTCTAAAAGTAAATCAGAGAAATCTCTTGTTTTTGCTTCTTCTAAAGCTAAAGTTAAAGAAGTAGCTAGAGCGCTAAAAAAAATGGATCTAAAAGTAGGAGAAATTCACTCTGACCTAAATCAAAAGACTAGAGAGGAAATGCTCCAAAACTTCAAAGCTGGCAATATAGATATATTAGTAGGAACTGATATTATTGCTCGAGGAATAGATGTAGATGACATTCGCTTAGTGATAAATTACGATGTACCCAATGACAGTGAAGATTATGTACATAGAATTGGTCGTACTGCTAGGGCAAACAATGATGGTGTTGCAATAACCTTTGTCAACACAAAGGATCAACAAAACTTTTTGGAAATCGAAGATTTTCTAGAAAAAGACATTTTTAAGATACCTATTCCTACAGAATTTGGTGACGCTCCTGAATATACTCCCAAAAGGAGAACACAAAGTAATAAAGGAGGATTTAAAAAGAATAGAGGATCTAGAAGGAAATAAGGATTTATCAAAAAAAGATGGATGAATTTAGATCATTTTAAAACATAAAAAAAGGCGTTGCAACGCCTTTTTCTGTATCTAATTTATTTTCTATTCCATCTTCAACTCCTTCAGTGCTAAACTCATTTTTCCCTCGAAACTGATTGTCACTGATATTAGATTATGAGTAAAACTTTCTGGAATACCTAGCCGTGCAGTAAAATGATAGCCATTTTTATCTACCCCATCAAAATCCATATCAGCTAAAACAGCTTGTTCATAAAAAGTATCAGTAACTAAGGATTGAAAATCTTTTTTCAACACATCTCTAGCAAATAGACTATTTTGTCCTTCATAAACACAGATATGGATTACGTTATCATAAAAAATATTATCAATACGTATTCCTTCATCTGAATAAGTAGGTTTATTAACCTTCATTGTAGATGGATTAATATAAACATACCCTCTATATCTTCGGTCATTATAAAAGACTACAGAATCTTTCTGAACAACTTCCGTATAAATAGGAATAGGTTCGGGTGGGAAGTTATCCATAAAAAACAAAGAATCTTCTAAATTTTCTGACTTATACAATTTTACAATTCGATCAGATAAAGAGTGAAACCAAAACTCATAAGGAGATTGCTTATCTATTTTATAACTAACAACATCATAACCATAAGTATACAAACTATCTTTTACAATCATAAACTCCATAGAAGAATCAGATTGATCTATAAAACGCAATGTATCTCCTTTTACTAATAGAAGAGGTGTACCTGAATCATCATCATACCATACTCCTTGCAACAACTCTTTAGCCTGCATATTTTCTTTCAGTTTAGGTTTAACACCATCTCCCTCTTTCTCTGAACCTGTTTTTTGTCCACAAGAGAAAAGAGACATAACCAAAAATAAGAGTAATGTTAATTTCATCAGATAATCTTTATATACTAAATATAGATAATAATAATTGTAATCTAAAGGAAAGAGAAGCAATTCATAAGTTATTCATCCTCACAAATAATAATATTACAAACCAATGCAAAAATAGTCAAAACCATTCTCTTCTAGCTCTTCCTTTTCATAGATATTCCTTCCATCAAAAAGAACAGCATGATTCATTGTTTTCTTAACTACAGCCCATGAAGGCAAACGGAACTCTTTCCATTCGGTTACCAACATTAAAGCATCAGCTTCTAACACAGCTTCATAATGATCTTTAGCATAAAATACAGCATCACCAATTCTTCTTTGACATTCATCCATTGCTGCAGGATCATATACTCTAACTTTACAACCCGCTTTTAATAGTAAATCTATAATTACCAGAGAAGGGGCTTCACGCATATCATCCGTTTCAGGTTTGAAAGACAGCCCCCATAAAGCAATGGTTTTTCCTTTTAAGTCGTCTTTATAATAATCCTTTAACTTATCAAATAAAACTCGTTTTTGTCGTTCATTCACTGCATCTACAGCTTCAAGAACCTCCAGGTTATATTTATTTTCCTGCCCTGTTCGGATTAAAGCTTTAATATCTTTAGGGAAACAAGATCCACCATAGCCTATGCCTGGATATAAAAATTTACGACCTATACGAGTATCTGAGCCAATACCTAATCGCACCATATTCACATCAGCGCCAACCAACTCACATAAATTAGCAATATCATTCATAAAGCTAATACGAGTAGCAAGCATGGAGTTTGCTGCGTATTTAGTCATTTCAGCTGAAGCAATATCCATAAATATAACTCGGAAGTTATTTAATAAGAATGGCTTATAAAGCTTTGTCATTATCGACTTAGCTTTGTCTGAGTCAATCCCTACAACTACCCTATCAGGACTCATAAAATCAGCAATGGCATTACCTTCTTTTAAAAATTCAGGATTAGAAGCCACATCAAACTCTATTGTCGCATTTCTTTTTGTCAACTCCTCTTGTATAGCCTGACGTACTTTTATAGAGGTTCCTACAGGTACAGTACTCTTAGTAACAACCAAAAGATGTTTATTCATATTACAACCTATAGTACGGGAAACTTCAAGAACATACTTTAAATCTGCACTACCATCTTCATCTGGTGGAGTTCCCACAGCAATAAAGACAACAGAAACTTCATTCAAACATTGAGTTAAATCTGTGCTAAAATGAAGACGCCCAGCTTCTACATTTCTCTTAACTAAATCTTCTAAACCATTTTCATAAATTGGAACATCTCCTCTTCTTAAAGATTCAATTTTATCTATATTGGTATCAACACAAGTTACATTTACACCAATTTCGGCAAAACAAGTCCCGGTTACTAACCCCACATATCCTGTTCCAACAATCGCTATCTTCATATTTATATAATCCTAATTATATTCAAGTACCTTATATTTTATACAGCATAACTACAAGTAGGCCAAATAATTAATGAAATATTTTACCATATAATAGTTAAAGGCTAGACAAAAATAGAAAATATAATCGACTATACATTTTTTTATCTGCAAAATCATCGAGATAATACTCTGCTAAAATTATGATACTTAAATACATTTTATTATCTTCCTCATATATCTCTTAGAACAACATCGCATTCTTATATAACCTTATAAATATACTGTTCCAAAGAGTTAATTAAACCTTAGATGAATACAGGAGTCATCAACATTTTTTGTTTATAACTTATTTAATTTTTTGATGGCTTTATAAAATAAAAAGCACTATTTTTGCACCATGAATGAATTGGCACGACATTTACACAAATTACTTTTAGATAGTGATTTTGCAATCATACCTGGCTTTGGTGGCTTTATAGCACACTATAGGCCAGCCATAAGAGATCAGAAAAACAATCTCTTCATACCTCCTACTCGCACCATTGGCTTCAACGATCAGTTAAACTTAAATGATGGCTTACTAATTCAGTCATATATGGCTGTTGATAAGATTAGTATGCAAAAGGCTCAACTGTTAATAACCGAAGCTATTGATAATCTACGTAGTACACTAGAGGAAAATGGAATAGCCGAGCTAGAAGGTATTGGTACATTGTATTGTGACGCTAATAATAAATATTCATTTAAAGCAAGAGAAAATGCTTTAGATTGTCCTCTTTTGTATGGACTAAAATCTTTTGAAATGCTAGAAATCAATCAGATACAAGCTAGCTATTTACATAAGGATTTGTTTACAGACAGTAAAAAGACTCAACAAAAGGAAACTTTCATCCCAACTAAAACTACTTCTTTTGGATATATTGGCACCGTTGCTGTTTCATTCATTGCTATAATGTCATTTTTCTTATTTTCAACTCCAATTGAAAATACAGAAATCATTGATGCAAACTATGCCAAAGTAGTTCCCACTGAATTATGGAGTCATTCTAAGAAGATTAATATTACTACTACTCCCCTTCATGTAGAAGAATCTACACCAGAAGTAAAACTAGAAGAAGAAGAGATATCTCCTGAAACAATCACTATTTCTCGTATCACTCCTTCAGAAAAAGAAGTATTAGCAGAAAGAAGTATTCCGGCAGAAGAAAGTAGTAACTCTATACAGCCTATAGTTAAAACAGAAAACAAGCCTTTTCATATCATTGTCGCAAGCTCTATAAAAGTATCGCATGCTGAGGATCTTGTTAATCAATTAAAAGAACAAGGCTATGCAGAAGCTCAGGTTTTAAGCAAACAAGGACCCACAAGAGTAAGTGCTGCATGCTTTACAACTAAGGAAGAAGCATATCAATTATTATCTAAAGTAACAGAAAACTCTGCTTACCAAAATGCTTGGGTTTTTCAAGCAAACTAAATATAGCTTATGAAACGAGTACGTTGTCCCAAGTGTGATCACTATCTTTATTTTAATGAGAAAAAATATGAACCAGGTCAATCTTTGGTTTTTGTCTGCGATGAATGTGGAAAACAATTTCGCATTCGCTTAGGTAAGAGTTCTCTTAAATCAACACGAAAAGACGAAGTACTATCTCCTGATAATATAGATGCTCCATTTGGATATATTTCTATCATAGAAAATGTATTTACTTTCAAACAGCTGATTCCTCTTCAAGAAGGAGAGAACTTAATAGGACGTCGTTCACCTGGATCATCAGTTACAATTCCAATTGAAACTGGCGATATGAGCATGGACAGAAGGCATACAGTAATACATGTAGGGAAAAACAAAGAAAATAAACTGGTATTTACTATATGGGATAATGACAGTATGACTGGTACATTCCTAGGGGCTGACGAAATATTACCAGGTGACAAAAAAATCATTGAACCAGGCCAAGTAATTACTACAGGAGCTACAACATTTATCCTTTACACAAAGGATGAAGACAATCAATAGCTTAAGATAACAGCAGCATCTTATTATCTTCTTTTATGCTTTGGGGTCAACGATTCCAAAAATATTCTTGTACCTTTGCGTTACATTTTAATATTTAAAAGAAGAAGTTAAATTATGATGAATAACTGGTTTGAATGCAAAGTACGCTATGAAAAAATGATGGAAAATGGCGTTAGCAAAAAAGTTTCAGAACCTTATCTTTTCGATGCACTAAGCTTTACTGAAGCTGAAGCAAGAATTATAGAGGAAATCACTCCTTTCATTTCTGGAGAATTCACAGTTTCAGACATAAAAAGAGCCAAGTATAGTGAAATTTTCTTTAGCTCTGAAGAAGCTGCAGACCGCTGGTTCAAATGCAAAATCACATTCATCACACTTGATGAAAAAAGTGGAGCAGAAAAAAAATCATCAACTTATATGCTAGTTCAAGCTGCAGATTTAAGAGATGCAATTAAAAAACTAGATAAAGGTATGGAAGGCAGTATGGCCGACTACCAAATTTCATCAGTAGCAGAAACTCCTATTATGGATGTTTACCCCTATAAAGGTGCTGATAAACCTGAAGTTTCACTAGAATCAACAGATCAAGAATAAATAGATTTTTATAATATGAGTATTACTACAAATCTGAAAGAGATACAAAAACAAATTCCTGAAGAAGTACGCTTAGTTGCTGTTTCCAAATACCATAGTGTAGATGATATTCGCGAAGCTTACAACGCAGGACAACGTATCTTTGGTGAAAGTAAAGCTCAAGAATTAATAGCTAAACACGAAGAACTTC
>NZ_DYYK01000170.1:0-5872 GCF_020741705.1 Bacteroides coprosuis | reverse complement strand
GTGTCATTTTACTTATAATGCCCCGTTTTTTAATTATGATGCAAAAGTATAGGTTTATTATTTATGCGCCAAATATGCAGTATGTCATTTAATAGTATATAACAGAAGCTATAATTTTTGTTTAACGCATTGATTTTTAGCATTTAATAAAAAATTTATACATATTATCAATTGAGTTACAATCTGAAACTATGATATACATCTGAATTAAGCGATGTTCAATTTTGGAGGCAATTCATATGAAAATACAACAATAATATGTTACCTTTAATAGCAACCAGAGTTTATAAATCACATCCTTAAACAATAAATAACTTATGACAAACGAAGAAATATACAAAGGCCTAAGTTCTGACAATGGTTTAAGGGCTCATTCTTTTATGGGAGTAATTCCTAAAGAATCAAATATCCAATTCATACAAGATACAATTTTTCCTGCTCTAAAAAATCATCCCGATTTCAGATTACACAACCTTATTGTCAAAGAGATAAACCTAGGAGAATCACCAGCCATACTTAATATGGAATGGGTAGCAAAGGTAGAATATAAGGGCATAATTACAGAAGCCTATTTTTCTATCGGTAAAACAAGCAGTATTGGGTTAGAAAAAATGACAAGCAGTCATATGGATAACCTATATCTTATCAAGGCATTTAATAATCCTTACTTTTTATATTGTAGACAGTTGTTTAGTAGCGAGCCTTTAGACTCTTTTTTACTACAACTCAAAATGATGCATGCTATTGTACCTCAATCCTATCTAGTTATGGACTTTTCATCCAATCGATTATTTTCTAGTAAATGGCTAGATATGGCTTGTAGTACCAACACTCCACCTTCTCCTAGAAACTTGTATTTGATTCAAGTTTTAAACAATGTAGATAAAAAAGGGAAAACAAGATACTGGCTACGCACAAATGGACTCTATCGGTGTGGATCACCAGAGTTAGAAATGGTTAATATCTACTCTGGATCCAAAGAAATGAGCAGATTACTACATGTTACATCTAGTTTAATGGTTCAAAGCAGCTACCAAGAAAACAGTGTGATAAAAGTAGGATATGATGGCTTAGAGATTAACCTCTGCTGGATAAGATGGGAAAAAGCATTAAAAAAATATTCGGCAGATGCCTTTGGAGGTTTTAACTATCGGCAAGATTTAAAATATGGATACAACAAGTATAAAGATCCCTCGGGAGTGGTTTTTGCGGTAGAAGAGGGCATATTCACTTCTCCAGAAATTTATATTAGTGCTGTAAAAAACACTCCACAATATACTATACATCCAAAGGAGAACATGAGACTGAGAGCCCTTGCCAGAGAGCGATATGACTATTTTTCTAGAGCATATCAAGAGTATAATCGCCCCATATTTGAGAAACCAAGAATGGCCTCCCAAAGTAATGAGGATACAAAAAAATGGAAATTCCTTGTGAAATTACAAATACAAAATAGAAATTCAAATCCTCAAGAAATGAAAGACCAACTTTGGTTTGAAGTAAAATCAATGGATGAAGATGAAATACAAGCTACCCTGCTAAATAAACCTTTTTGGACAAAATCAATTAAGCAAGGAGATACGATTACTTCTTCTATAGCAGAAAATTTAGTTGACTGGACCATTATAAATCCTGATCAAACAGAGTTTTCTCCTGATAATATCTATTTATTATATCCTTAATCAAAAACTGTTTTGAGATTCGGGCTCATATGCATAAATTAAAAATGAATATGAGTTTCAATAAATACAACCCTCAAAGAGAAGATTCGAAAATATAAAACTCCGTGATCAACTAAAAAAATCGTCAAATAAAAAGAGAGCTCAATTTAGCTGAACTCTCTTTCTCTATATCTCTTTAAAAGAGTAAGTATCATAACCTAAGCACTAGATTTTAATCATCTATTTCTTCAGAAACCTCACTTGCCACTTCTTCAGTAGCTTGTTTAGGAGTTTTTTCAATAGTCTTTATAGCAGCATCTTCTGCTGTTTCGTTATCTATTTCTTCTCCTTGTACTTTTGGTGTATAATTAGGATTATATCTGCCATAAGGAATTTTTTTAAGAATTTCTGAATTAGCTTCTCTTGCTACAGTAACAATAGGAGTAGAAGCAGCTGATACAGAAGAAGCAATTAATCCTCCAAGCCACACCCATGGGTTATCATCATCCTTATATTCATCAGGAGAAAGATCTACTGAAACACTTGCAGTATGAGATAGGAGTACATCACCTGTTTTAGCAGAAACAAAGCGATATTCTATATCTGTACTTATAGTATATAGAACTTTTCCCCACGTATGAATTATGGTAAATAGAAGGACATCTGCTCCAAAGACATCTCTAAACTTGGAAATATCTCCATCTAGAAATATTTCACTATTATAAGCACCTTCTTCTTGCAATAACTCCATCGACATAATAGGAGAAAAAACATAGTATCCCCTATTAATTAACGGGAGAGCCAATGAAGAGTATAGATATTCTTTAGCAGGAACATTATTAGTTTCATTTATAGGAGGCATTATAAGAATAGATAATGGGTCTTCTTCACGCCATTTACTTAATGAATCTTCTTGGGCAGAAGAAAACGAATAACTACTTGCAGAGAGAAGTAAGCAAAAAAATAATACGAGTTTTCTCATTCCTCATCCTCCAATTGTTTTATAATTCTACCGATAAACACTTCCGATTCAGGATACCTTTCCACTTCCAGTTTAAGATATTCTTTCCCCATCTGGGTATAACCTTCTTTTATAGCAATAAATCCTCTTTCTGCATAAATTCCAGGAGGAGGAACACCCCTAACACTTCGCTGTTGTTGAAGTATATGTTCGTATTCTCCTTTTAGCTTCTCTAAAGATTTTGGACTTTGATCTCTAAAATACTTGTAGGATGCACTTTCATAGCCATACCAACTATATAAAGGTTTAGATGTAGAACAAGCAGACAGAGCAAGAACTACTAGAACAAAAAATAAAGCTTTCTTCATCATAAAGTTATTACTTTAGTAGTCTGATGAGAAACAAATACGTCTTGTTGGTGTATCAATTGCCCTTGATAATAGACTTTAATATTACGTCTACCTGGTGTTATGGTATATGTGCGAGGACGTGTACTAGATTTTTTTAGTTTATCTACTTTTGCCTCAAAACTTATAGTATCATCAATAACAACTTCTACTGATTTTTTTGCCATTTGTCCTGAACTAATAACTTGAACATATGCCACATCATCAGATGGAATAGTTCGAGAGTAAGTTCCTGTCTTACAACTAGTAAAACCAATAATAACTAGTGCCAATGCCGACAGATAAGCCATAAATTTTTTCATGCTACATCCTCCTCTATTATATATTCACCTAAATTGTTAACATCAAGTTCTTCTCCTGAATAAGACACCATTGAAATTTCTGACTCTGGAGTATCACCTATAGTTGTTTCAATAACGACTTTACCTATAATTTTACCTGGAAGCTCAACGAGCAAACCTGTTTGTGGATTTTTTACTTGTTTACCTCTCTTCTTTACCAAAAGAGAGATACCAGGTTCGAGCCCTTGAGAAGCTCCGCCAGCAATAAATATCTCGTTTTCATCTACACTCAAAAAGTAAGATTTCCATGGATCATTAGTACATTTAATAATGATATTTTCTACCATCTTATCAATAGCAGCAGATATTGCTTTATCGCTCAATGTCGCATCATACCCTGCTCTACCACCTAAACCTATAACCGTTTTAGTAGTTACTTCTGATGTTCCAGAACTTTCATCTGAGAATATGATCATACCTGAATACACATCGACAATACGAATACTCACTGTAGCCTCAACTGTTTGAGTTTTTGCTTTACTAAACATTTTGGACTTGCCTGTTGTCTTCCTTCCAAACTCTGTGATAGAACCGATAATCAGATAATCCGCACCAACCCTTTGAACTAAGTCTCTTCCCGACAAATTTACTTCTTGGTCTAAAGCAGACAAATCACTTCTTTCCAACAATAAAAACTTATCAGAAGAAGCTAGTTTAGATACGATTAAATCTTGGGCTTGTTTTGCCATAGGATCATGGTCTTTATTATAAAAGATTCCTTTTCCATATTGAGTTTCATTGGAGAACCTCCCTATAGCTACTTTTTTCTTCAGATTCATTTCACTTGAGTCTTGAACAATACGTTCATCTTTCTCTACAATATTGACTCTATTATTCTGAGCTTTAAGGGAAAAGCTACTGAGTATAATTAAAATAGCAAAAAGTAGTTTGTTTTTCATAGTAAGCTACACATTTATTGAAACAATTGAATTTATCTATACGCAAGATATTAATTAATTGATATCTTCGCTATTTTTTCAATAAAAATAGTTTAATACCACTTGTACATCAATGAAATACCTAAGTAACCACCTTTTACCTTCTGATAATACTCCTCAGAAAAAACATCACAAAAATTTCCAAATCTGTTAGAACATAACCCTATTCGTTTACACCCTCAATACTTAGCACCTAATTTTAACCCAAAGAGGTAGAAAGATAAATTTTTATCAGTAATTTGATACAAGTTATTGAAAATATTACCACCTTTGCGGCATTATAATTATTTGCTTATTGATAACGATTTACTGCGTTTGTTTTAATATCATAAATAAAAGTAAATCAAAGGCTTACACAAGCCCTATTGAATAGTAAAATGTCAAAAACTAAAGGGACTATTTATGGCATCATAGCTGCTATAAGCTATGGAACCAATCCACTAGGAGCGTTATCGCTTTATCAGGAAGGTATTCACGTAAATTCCGTGTTATTTTACAGATATGCACTAGCTGCATTAGTTATCTTAATGATCCTTTTCGTCAAGAAAGAATCTCTGAAGATTAATAAATTAGAGCTTAAAATAGTATCTCTACTTGGATTACTATTTGCCTCATCCTCACTCACCCTATTTACTAGTTTTCACTATATGGATGCCGGTATAGCATCTACTTTGTTATTTGTTTACCCTATTATGGTAGCTGTACTAATGGCTGTGTTCTTTAAAGAAAAGATATCTGCCACTACAATTTTATCCATAGCACTAGCTTTAACTGGTATTTCCCTTTTATCAAATGGAGGTGATGGAGAAACTCTAAATTTAACAGGAGTCATATTGGTGTTAATATCTTCATTGACTTATGCTATTTACATTGTGATAATCAATCAATCAGCCATAAAAATGTCTGTTTTCAAACTCACTTTTTACGTTCTGGTTTTCTGTGTGCTAACTACCGTAACCTATTCCCTATTTGGCGGAGGAGAACCCATCCAATGGCTGACCACATCTTCATCTTGGGGATATGTATGGATGCTAGCAATAGTACCCACAGTAATCTCTCTAATAACAATGACCTTAGCAGTTAACAGCATAGGCTCTACTCCCACCGCTATTATGGGAGCTTTAGAACCACTTACTGCCGTTATAATTGGGGTTAGCATATTTGGTGAACAGCTCACTATAAACCTCGTACTAGGAATTTTTATTATACTCGTATCGGTTATTCTTATTATAGCTGGAAAATCTATTAGCTTTAAATTTATTCAAGAAATTGTTCATAAAGGAAGTACTAATTTAAAGCTAAAATAAAGATCCTGTCGGTATACTTCTTCATTTAGGAAGAGTAATCGAAAAGATGAATAGAAAAATAATCCTCTTATTTTGAAGCAGATAAGATCATTCGATCTATAAGTCTCAAAAATACATCAAAAATAGTTCTCTAGAAATGTTGCAAATATCAAATTAATCACTACTTTTGCAACGCATTCGAAAGAAAACAAGGTGTGTTAGTTCAGCTGGTTAGAATGCCTGCCTGTCACGCAGGAGGTCACGGGTTCGAGTCCCGT
>NZ_DYYK01000169.1:0-8819 GCF_020741705.1 Bacteroides coprosuis | reverse complement strand
TAAAATAAAGATACATATGTATAATTTAAAAATATTTCTTCAACCATTAGCTCTTTTATCGCTTTTGGTATTGACTTCTTGTGGAAGTAATAATAAAGAGACTTCTGAACAAAGTTCACAAGTTAATGAGTCTCCTATCGTTAAGATAGCTCAAGTATCGTCTCGTCCTGTAGCACAGATTCATGAATATACTGGTACTATTGAACCAGAAATCAAAAATAATATTGCTCCCCAAAGTCCTATTCGTATCGATAAAATATATGTTGAAGTAGGAGATCAAGTAAGAAAAGGACAGAAGTTAGTGCAGATGGATGCAGCTAATTTAAAACAGTTGGAACTTCAGCTAGAAAATCAAAAAACTGAATTTAATCGAATTGATGAATTATATAAGGTAGGTGGTGTTTCAAAATCAGAATGGGATGCTGCAAAAACTACACTAGATGTGAGTCAGACATCTTTCAGTAATTTATTGGAAAACACTTCACTAGTAAGTCCAATTAATGGAGTTGTTTCTGCTAGAAACTATGATAATGGTGATTTGTACAATGGGTCAACACCTGTTTTAGTTGTTGAACAGATAAATCCAGTAAAACTATTTATTAATGTATCAGAGTCTTTTTATTCCAAAGTAGAAAAAGGTGCATCTGTTGATATTAAGCTTGACGTATATCCTGATGAACTTTTTAAAGGTACTATATCATTAGTTTATCCTACAATAGACCCCATAACTCGTACTTTTATTGTAGAAGTTAAACTAAATAATACGAATCAAAAAGTGCGTCCAGGAATGTTTGCAAGAGCAATTTTAAATTATGGAACAAAAGATCATGTGGTTGTCCCTGATTTAGCCATAGTCAAACAATCTGGTTCAGGAGATCGGTATGTGTTCGTCTATAAAGATGGAAAGGTTTCTTACAACAAGGTAGAGTTGGGACGCCGAATGGGAGATGAATACGAATTATTATCAGGCGTGGAAAATAATTCTCAAGTAGTTATTGCAGGTCAGAGTAGAATATTCAATGGAGTTGAAGTTCAGCTTGCCCAAGAATAGAAGTACAAAATAGAAATAAAGACTAATTATGAGTTTATACGAAGGTTCGGTTAAAAAGCCGATTATGACCTCACTCTGTTTTTTAGCAGTAGTGATATTTGGTCTCTTTTCTTTATCCAAACTGCCTGTCGATTTGTATCCAGATATTGATACAAATACCATTATGGTTATGACTGCCTATCCTGGTGCAAGTGCTTCGGATATTGAGAATAATGTAACGAGACCATTAGAGAATACATTGAATTCAGTGAGTAATTTAAAGCATATTTCTTCGAGATCTTCGGAGAATATGTCCATTATTACTTTGGAATTTGAATATGGATATGACATTGATGTCTTGACAAATGACGTACGTGACAAACTAGATATGATTACTTCATATCTTCCTGATGATTCAGAAACTCCGATCATATTTAAGTTTAGTACAGATATGATTCCTATCGTTGTGTTGTCAGTGCAGGCAGAAGAGAGTCAATCTGCTCTATATAAAATATTAGATGACAATGTGGTGAATCCGTTAGCTAGGATACCAGGTGTTGGTACAGTGTCTATTAGTGGTGCTCCCAAGAGAGAGTTACAAGTTTATTGTGATCCAGGAAAGTTAGAAGCTTATAATTTGACGATAGAGGCGATCAGTGCTGTTATCGGTGCTGAGAACAAAAACATACCCGGTGGTAATTTTGATATTGGTAACGAAACTTTCTCCTTACGTGTTGAAGGAGAGTTCACGGATGCTTCACAGTTGAATGATATTGTAATAGGGAGCCATAAGGGTGCTAATATTTATCTAAGGGATGTAGCGAAAGTTGTTGATACAGTAGAAGAAAGATCTCAAGAAGCTTATAATAATGGTAAGCAGGGTGCTATGATTATTGTTCAAAAACAATCAGGTGCAAACTCTGTAAATATATCAAAAGCTGTATTAGATGCAATGCCTCGACTTCAAGAGACTTTACCCACAGATGTGAAGTTGGGAATTATCGTGGATACTTCTGAAAATATATTAAATACTATAAACAGTTTAACAGAAACGGTATTCTATGCTTTAATATTCGTGGTTATTGTGGTGTTTGTGTTCTTAGGAAGATGGAGAGCTACATTAATTATTTGTATAACGATACCACTATCCTTGATTGCATCCTTTATTTATTTAGCAATATCAGGAAATACCCTTAATATTATTTCACTCTCATCACTTTCTATTGCGATAGGAATGGTGGTGGATGATGCGATTGTGGTTCTTGAGAATGTCACGACTCATATTGAAAGAGGCTCTGAACCCAAACAAGCTGCTGTTCATGGAACAAATGAAGTAGCTATATCTGTTATTGCATCTACATTGACTATGATTGCTGTGTTTTTTCCATTAACGATGGTTAGTGGTATTACAGGGGTGATGTTTAGACAGTTGGGTTGGATGATGTGTGCTATTATGTTTATATCTACATTAGCCGCTCTTTCCTTGACACCTATGCTTTGTTCTCAATTATTGAAAAGAGAAAACTCTTCTTCGAAGATTTATAAGCTATTTTTTACTCCAATTGAAAAAGTGCTAGATGGATTAGATGTAGTATATGCTAAAACATTGAATTGGGCAGTAAGACATCGTACTATAATTGTTTTATTGTGTATCGCTTTTTTTGTGGTGAGCTTATTCTGTATTAAGGGGATTAGTACAGAGTTTTTCCCTGCACAAGACAATGCTCGTATTGCGGTAAAATTAGAGCTGCCTATTGGTACGCGTAAAGAAGTAGCACAAGAGATTTCGCAGAAGTTAACTAATGAATGGATGCAGAAATACAAAGAAGAGATTATTGTTTGTAATTATACTGTAGGCCAAGCTGATAGTGATAATACTTTTGCTTCGATGCAAGATAATGGATCTCATATCGTTTCATTTAATATTCGTCTTCAAAATCCTGGAGATCGTCAAAGATCTTTGGAAGAGGTTTGTGATTTAATGCGTGAGGATTTAAAACATTATCCAGAATTTAGTAAATCACAGGTTATTCTTGGGGGAAGTAATACAGGTATTGCTGGTCAAGCTTCGGCCGATTTTGAAATCTATGGTTACGATATGGCTAAAACGGATAGTGTTGCCGCCGACTTAAAACGTAGATTATTAGAGGTGAAAGGAGTCTCTGAAGTGTTAATTAGTAGAAGCGATTATCAACCAGAATATCAGGTAGAATTTGATCGTGAAAAACTAGCAGTACATGGTCTTAATTTATCTACAGCTGGTACATATCTTCGTAATCGAGTAAATGGTGCAATCGCATCTAAATATCGTGAAGATGGTGACGAATATGATATAAAAGTGAGGTATGCTCCTGAGTTTCGTACTAGTTTGACTAACATTGAAGAAATACTAATCTACAATAATCAGGGAGAACCTGTTCGAGTGAAGGATGTAGGCAAAGTTGTTGAAAAGTTTGCACCACCCACTATTGAAAGAAAAAATAGAGAACGTATAGTTACCGTTTCTGCTACTATATCAGGTGCAGCATTGGGTGAAGTTGTTCAAAGCGGAAATCAAGTAATTCGTCAGATGGATATACCACAAGGTATAAACATTCAGATAGCAGGTTCTTTTGAAGATCAGCAGGAGTCTTTTAGAGATCTTAGTGTCTTAGCCTTGCTTATAATTATATTAGTGTTTATTGTTATGGCCGCTCAGTTTGAATCATTAACTTATCCATTTATTATTATGTTTTCATTACCCTTTGCCTTTAGCGGAGTATTAATGGCTTTGTTTATGACTCGTAGTACACTCAGTGTCATGAGTTTGCTTGGTGCTATTATGTTGATTGGTATTGTAGTAAAAAATGGTATTGTGTTGATAGATTATATAACTCTTTGTAGAGAAAGAGGGATGTCTGTAATTAATTCGGTAATAACATCAGGAAAGAGTCGTCTTCGTCCAGTATTAATGACTACAGCTACTACTATTTTAGGGATGGTTCCTATGGCTATTAGTACAGGTCAAGGTTCTGAAATGTGGCGTCCTATGGCAGTAGCTGTAATTGGTGGGCTTACGGTTTCAACTGTGCTTACTTTATTATTAATACCTACACTCTATTGTATTTTTGCAGGGACAGGTATAAAACACCAAAGACGGAAAGTTAATGAGAATAGTGAAATGAAAGAATTTTTTAAAGGAATATCTAACAAATAATAATACCGTGTGTATTATAAAAAAAGAATAGAAATGAAATCTGTTTTGATAACATTTGATCAGGCGCATTATGAACGTGTAGTGGCTGCACTAGATAGATTGAACTGTAGAGGATTTACATATTGGGATCAGGTCAAAGGACGTGGATCTGAAACAGGAGAGCCTCATTTTGGCAGTCATGCTTGGCCTGCTATGTGTTCAGCTATTTTAGCAATGGTAGAGGATGATAGAGTTGAGCCTTTATTAACAGTGCTAAAGCGTATGGATGAATCTAGAGAGCAATTAGGACTAAGGGCTTTCGTTTGGAATGTAGAACAATACATTTAATTAGCATAGTTGTATTGTTAAATAGGAGGGGAGAATACTCAAAATTATGAGTGTTCTCCCCTTCATGTATATATGATTTCCTTATCTTTGCAACATTTTGATATAAAGAGAAATGAAAAATTATTTAATATATACCTTGTTATTGACAGTTGTTATTGTGGGTGCTTTATTAGCTCTTAACAAACTTCCACAAATAACTGTAGCAGGTTATAATCTTCGTGTAATTGATATATTAGCTGATGTTAGGAAGCCTATTAAAGAAGAGCTTCCCTTTGTTGAAATTCCAGATTTGTTAGTAGATGTAGATTCAGTCCCTGAGATAGATTCATTAGATATAAATAAAGACTCAACACAAATAAATATAAATACCTTAGTGGATACTACTAAAGTAGTTAAGCGTATTTTTGCAAATGAGAAGTGGGTTGATGAAGATACTGATGAAGAAGGTATCACTCATATAGTAGATTATTCTGATGTTTCAGGTTGTGGTATGTCCCCATTTTACGAAGCTCTCAATGCAATAAAAGAATCTGAAGAGTATGCTAGAATTGCTGTGTTTGGAGATTCATTCATTGAAGCTGATATTTTAACTGGAGATTTGCGTGCTTGTCTTCAGTCTGAATATGGTGGAAGTGGTGTTGGTTTTGTTCCAATTACTTCGGAAACAAATGGGTTTCGTCCTACTGTTATACATAATTTTCAAGGTTGGAGTAGCTACTCGGTAACAGATACATCTTCTTTTAAAAATAAATATCAAGGTGTTTCAGGTCATTATTTTATTCCCGAAAAAAGCGCTTTTGTGCAGATGAAGGGTCAAAAAAGATATGGAACACATTTAGATACTTGCCAAGTAGCATCTATCTTTTTCTCTAATAAATATCCATTAACTCTTACATCTCAGATAAATGGAGGAGTACAAGAGCCGTTTTATATTGAAGGTTCTCAAGAGTTACAATCTGTAGTTGTACAGGGTTCTATTGGGAGAGTGAAATGGACAATACTATCTGATTCTACTTCCGTTTTTTATGGTACTGCTATGGATGGTAAAGATGGTGTTATTCTCGACAACTTCTCCTTAAGAGGTAGTTCAGGTTATTCTCTACAAAGTATCCCTCGAAAGAATATTCAAGAATTCAATACTTTACGTCCTTATAATTTAATCGTGCTTCAATATGGACTCAATGTCGTTTCTAAGAAGGTATATGATTACAATTATTATAGAGTAAGAATGAATAAAGTAATATCCTACTTGAAAGAGTGTTTCCCTCAAGCAGGAATACTTTTATTAAGTGTGGGTGATAGAGATTACAAAGCAGATGATGGAACTTATCAGACGATGCCTGAAATAAAATACTTTTTAAAAATACAGAGACAGATAGCAAAAGATAATAAAATAGCTTTTTGGAATATGTTTGAGGCTATGGGTGGAGAAAGCAGTATGTATGATTTAGTTCATGATGAACCCGCAAAAGCTAATTTTGATTATACGCATATCAATTTTAGAGGGGGACGTTTCTTGGCTAAGAAATTGTTTGAATCTATTAAAAGAGGTAAGTCAGATTTTGAGAAAGGAGAGGTATATGCGGGTCAGTAAAATACACATCATTATTTTAGCCTTGTTTGGAATGGTTTTCTCTATCCAAGCTCAGGATGCATTCCCTTTACATCCTCCAATGCATCGTTCTCCAGCTCCAATACTTCCCATGACTAATTGGGCACAACCTCTCGATTTATCAGATTTTAAGGCATCAATTCCTAGTCTTTTTAAAGGACTGTCTGAAAATCGTATTATTGATAGTAAGCATTCTCTAGAATCCTTTTTTTATAAACTAAGGTTGAGTAGAGAAGGTGTTTTAAAAGATAGTGTTAGAGTGCTGCATGTAGGGGATAGCCATATAAGAGGGCATTTTTTTACTGAAAGTATTGCTAGAAAGTTAAGTTCTTATTTTTCCTCTTTATGGTATGATGATTTTGGTATTAATGGAGCTGTTGCTCGATCTTTTAATCGTCCCGATCGCTTAGATAGAATTAAAGAATTTCAGCCCGATTTATTAATCTTATCTTTTGGTACTAATGAAAGCCATAATAGGCGATATGATCCTAATATTCATTATCGCCAACTAGATGAGTTGGTACACGAAATCAGAGCTTTACTACCAGATATACCTATTATATTAACTACTCCTCCAGGTTCGTATGAAAGAAAGGGTAGGAGAGTTTATAAAATAAATCCACGGACTGATAAAGCTGTACAAATCATTAAAAATTATGCCATGGATAAGAAAATGGCCTATTGGGATTTGTTTACTGTAGTGGGTGGTTCTCAATTCGCTTGTGACAATTGGAGTAAAGCTAAATTATTAAGACCTGATCATATTCATTATTTACCAGAAGGGTATGAGTTGCAGGCAGACTTATTTTGTGAAGCTATAATAAAAGCCTATAATGAATATATTATCCTTTGATTTAGATTTTAATAGACTAGCAGATGTGCTTACTTACGACCCTAAAGCTCCTATGATATTTAGTAGCGGAGTTTTTTTATGGTTGTTTTTAGGTTTTATTATCATCTATTATGCTCTTAAAAAGAGAGATACAGCTCGTATCCTTTTTGTAACTGCGTTTTCTTATTATTTTTATTATAAAAGCAGTGGTATTTACTTCTTTTTATTGGGTATTGTAACTTGTGCTGATTTCTTTTTGGCTAAATGTATTGTAGAACATAAACTAGTAAAAGAACGTAAAATATATGTTGTACTAAGTTTAATGATAAACTTAGGTTTGCTGGTATATTTCAAATACACTAATTTCTTTGGAGATATTATTGCTAAAATCTCTGGTTCGGATTTCACACCCTTTGATATATTCTTACCAGTAGGTATTTCTTTTTTTACTTTTCAATCACTTAGTTATACGATAGATGTCTATAGAGGAAAGATACAGCCACTTAACCGCTTATTGGATTATGCTTTTTATGTTTCGTTCTTTCCCCAGTTAGTAGCAGGACCTATTGTTAGGGCTAGGGATTTTATTCCTCAAATACGTAAGCCTCTATTGGTCTCCAAGGAGATGTTTGGGCGAGGGATGTATTTTATTATATGTGGGCTGTTTAAAAAGGCAGTTATTTCAGATTATATTAGCGTAAACTTTGTTGAACGTATCTTTGATAATCCTACTCTTTATTCGGGAGTTGAGAATCTATTCGGTGTGTATGGTTATGCACTGCAAATATATTGCGACTTTTCTGGGTATAGTGATATGGCTATTGGCTTAGCTTTGTTGCTCGGATTTAAGTTTAACATAAACTTTGATTCTCCTTATCAGTCTAGTAGTATTACTGAGTTTTGGAGGCGTTGGCATATCTCACTGTCTAGTTGGTTGAAAGACTATCTTTATATTTCTTTAGGAGGTAATCGGAAAGGGAAAGTTAGGCAGTTACTGAACTTGTTAATAACAATGTTGTTAGGTGGGCTGTGGCATGGAGCTTCATTGAACTTTGTATTATGGGGAGGTATGCATGGTTTAGCTTTAGCTTTCCATAAAGTAATTATGCTGATACGAGGTAGAGAAAAAGGAGTCCAAAGTTCGGGTTTATTAAGAGTTGGAGGGGTTATTCTAACTTTCCATTTTATTTGTTTCACTTGGATATTTTTTAGGAACCCTCATTTTTCTGATGCAGTAGATATGCTTACTCAGATTTTTAAGTCTTTCCGTCCCGAGTTACTTCCACAATTAATTATGGGGTATTGGAAAGTCTTTGTTTTGATTGCGCTAGGCTATGTCTTACACTTCTTACCAAGAAAATCGGAAAATAGATTTTGTGTTTTTATTATTAAGTTACCATTCTTAGCAAAGGCCCTTCTCTTTTTATTGCTGATCTTTTTAGTACTTCAGATAAAGAGTAGTGATATACAACCATTTATTTATTTTCAATTTTAATCGGTTAGTCAAATACAAAAGACTCTTTTGCTTTCTTAGATAATAGATTTAATCGGTAATTCTCCATGAATGCCCCCTTTGCTCGTAACACGATGTCGGTGTCATGCATTCATCATGACACCGACATGTCATTACGATCAAAGGGTTAAAGTTATTTCTGGTATTGGGCAAATGAACTTAAAATCGATAAACTTGAGCTCTTTTCGAAATCATTTCAAAAGGGGGTTTTAGGGTGCATATATAATAATGTGTATAAAGTAACCTACTTGTATTTCCTTTGAGAATTGATTAAAAAAAGAATTTGTTATAAGAATAAGATTGATAGGA